>NZ_JBFUBY010000086.1:0-14281 GCF_056405515.1 Polaromonas sp. P1_G2 | reverse complement strand
CCTGGTGCTTACGGGCAAGTCGGCCCAGTACCGGGGCGGCGGCCAGCCCGAGGGCCTGCCGGCGGGCACCACCTTGCATGCGGACTTGCCGGCCTTCGCCGATTTCCTGCTGGAACGCGGCGCGCGGCCGCTGCCGGTGGCCATCTGAACATCGCGCGTTCCGCGGAAAACCGCTTGCCGCCCCTTACAACCTGACCCGATAGCCGGAAGCTCCCACATGCCCTTTATCCGCTCCGTCCTGCACCTTCTGTGGATGTCCGTCACCATCATTCCGTGGGCCACCTTCGTGGTCATCGCGTCGCTCTTCGTCAGCAGCACCACCATGTACTGGATGTGCGCGGGCTGGCTTCGCGTGGCGGTCAGCGGCGGCACCTTCATCCTCGGCATCAAGAACCGCGTGAGCGGCATGGAAAACCTGCCCACGGGCGAAACCAGCGCCGCGGTGCTGCTGCTCAAGCATCAGAGCACCTGGGAGACCCTGTGCATGCCCACGCTGATGCCGCATCCGCTGGCTTATGTGTTCAAGAAGGAGCTGCTGTATGTGCCCTTCTTCGGCTGGGCGATGGCACGCATGGACATGATCCACATCGACCGCAGCCAGCGTGCCCAGGCCTTCAACAAGGTCGTGATGCAGGGCAAGCGCCTGATGGCGCAGGGCACCTGGGTCATCATGTTTCCCGAAGGAACGCGCATCCCGCGCGGGCAGAAGGGCACTTACAAATCCGGCGGCACGCGCCTTGCGATTGAGACCGGCGCGCCGGTGATCCCGATCGCCGTGACCTCGGCCAAATGCTGGCCGCGCAAGGCCTTCATCAAGAAGCCGGGCATCGTCGACATCTCCATCGGCAAGCCCATCCCCAGCGCGGGCCGGCAGCCGGACGAACTGATGCGCGAAGTGGAAGCCTGGATCGAATCGGAAATGCACCGGCTTGATCCCGAGGCCTACGCGCCCGCGGTGTCGAATACCTGAGCGGTGCCTGCGCTTATATCGCGCCGCGCTAAACTGACATGATRCAACGGCTTCTCCAGTTCACGCTCGACCTGTTTGACGCCCATCCCGCGCCGCCGGTCCGCAGCGCGGGCCCGAAAACCGGCAAACCCCCGGCCAAGCCGCGCGCCCCCAAACCGGTGGCTCCCGTCCCGCGGCCGGAGCCGGCCGCCGAGGCCGAGTTCATCGGGCCGCAGCTTCCCGCCCAAAGCCTGCAACAGGCCCTGGCCCCGGCCACCTTCCGCCACCCGCGCGCCACGCGCGAGTCTGTGCTGGACGGCATCCTGGTGGCCTACGAATTCCGGCGCAGCAAACGCAAGACCATCGGTTTTTCAGCCGGCGCCGACGGCCTCACGGTGAGCGCGCCCAAATGGGTGCCGCTCTATGAAATCGACAAGGCCGTGCTTGAAAAGTCCGGCTGGATACTCGCCAAGCTGCAGGAGACCCGTGAGCGCCACGAACGCATGGAATCCGCGCGCATAGACTGGAAGGACGGCACCACCCTGCCTTTCCTGGGCGACCAGGTCATCGTGGTGATAGACCCTCGGCATGCCTTCGGCGGCATAGGTGCTGAACTCAAGACCCACACGCCCAACACGCCCGAGGTGCTGCTGCAGGGCGCGGACGGCGCGGCCAACGACACGCTGCCCGGCGTGGCGCAGCTGACCTTGCACGTGGGCCTGCCCCACCACGCGTCGGCCGAGCAGATCCGCGACACCGTGCAGGCCTGGCTGATGCGCCAGGCCAAGCGCATCTTCATCGAGCGGCTCAACCATTTCGCGCCGCAACTCGGCGTGCAATGGCACAAGCTCAGCCTGTCCAGTGCCGGCACGCGCTGGGGCAGCGCCAGTGCCGACGGTTCCATCCGGCTGAACTGGCGGCTGGTCCATTTCAGGCAGTCGGTGATCGACTATGTGGTGGTGCATGAACTGAGCCACCTGCGCGTGATGGACCACAGCCCGCGCTTCTGGGACACGGTGCGCACCATCGTGCCCGACTACGCCGAATTGCGCGGCCAACTCAAAGACGAAGCGATTCCGCGCTGGTAGATAGCGGAGTGCGCATGCCGCAGAGACTGTGCGGGGCCAAACCTTGGCCTTTGGGGGATCATCGATAACAAAGTAGTACATGTCAGCGTTACTTGGTAATATGACAAAAATATCAAAAATGCCAGAACCCCCAGGGAATTGATGTCGTACTTCTCAAGCACCTCCATGAACGACAAGCTCATACTCGTAGTTGAAGACAATCCCGACCACCTGGAGTTGACCGTCTTGACTCTGGAGGAGCAGGGCGTCACCGCCGAGATCGCGGTGGCCCGCGATGGCGTGCAGGCGCTGGACTATCTCTTCGGGCAGGGCAGTCACGCGGGGCGCGACACGCAGCGGCAGCCCTCGTTCATCCTGCTGGACATGAAGCTGCCCAAGCTGTCGGGGCTGGATGTGCTGCGCAGCGTGCGCGGCAACCCGCTCACGGCCCTGGTGCCGGTGGTCATGCTGACGTCTTCCAGCGAGCGCTCCGACATCGTGGCCTGCTACCAGGCCGGCGCCAACGGTTTTGTCCGCAAGCCCGTGGATTTCGGAGACCTCACGGAAAAACTCCAGCGGCTCCAGGCCTATTGGCTGGATGTCAATGAATCCATCGCGGCCGGTTGAGATTCCTGCGATGCAGGGCGCCCGCGCGGCTTTGGCGGGCTCCTGAGAGATGGCCGCGATGAAGGTTCAGATCACGCTGCGGACCCGCCTCGTCATTCTGGTGCTGGCCGCGATCGTTCCGCTGTTCGGCCTGTCCATCTTCAAGGCCTTCTACAACGCCGATGTCGCCGTCGAGCGGGCCATGACCGACCTGCAGTTCGCGGCCTCGCTGGCAGCCTCCAACCAGCAGCAGCTGGCCGAGACGGCGCGCCAGGTGCTCACGGCCGTTGTCCATGCGCCCGAGTTGCTGAGCGACGAGGCCGGCAAAACCGTCAAAGGCGGCAGGGGCGGGCGCTGCGACGCCTACCTGGTGGAGCTGAACCGGCAGTTCCCGCTGTACGCCAACCTGGGCATTGTGGGCATGGATGGCCGGGCGCTGTGCAACGGGATTCCCAATTCGACGCTGAACTACCTGGGTGACCGCGCGTATTTCCGCGAAGCCGTGGCCCGCCGCAGCTTCGTGACCGGCGAATACATCGTGGGCCGCGCCACGGGCATACCCTCCATCACCTTCGCGCTGCCCCTGCTGGACCGAGAGGGGCACGTCCTGGTGGTGGCCTATGCGTCGGTGGACCTGGCCGAAATGGCCAAGTCGGCGCTGGGCATCGAATTGCCGCCCGGCGCCGCGCTCGGCATCCACGACCGCAACGGCGTGCTGCTGACGGGAAAACCGGCCCTGCCTATCCGCATCGGCCAGAAGGCCGCCAGCCCGGTGCTGCGCGAGGCGGTCAAGGGCATGCGGACCGGCACGGCCGACGGCCCGGACGGCGCGGGCATGCGGAGGCTGTGGGCCTACATGCCCAGCAGCAGCAACCCGGGCGAGGCGTTTTTTGTGGCGGTCAGCCTGGACCAYAACCTCGTGGTGGGCGCCTCCCAGCGCCAGCTGTGGCTGGAACTGGGCGTGCTGTCCTCGCTGGCCTTCCTGAGCGGCCTGCTCGCCTGGATGATGGGCGGGCGCGCTATCGTGCGCCCCACGCGCAACATCCTGGAGGCGACCCGGCGCATCGAGGACGGGCGGCTGGACGTGCGCATCCCGGTCAGCCCGTCCGATGACGGCGGGGAGTTCTCCCGGATCTCCGCCGRCTTCAACCGCATGGCCGAATCGCTGCAGAAGCACCGCGGCGCCCTGGAGGCGGAACTGGCGAACAGCGAAGCCATCCAGCGCAGGCTGCAGGATGCCCAGCGGCTGGGGCGCATAGGGTATTGGCAGCTCGACGTCCGCACCGAAAAGACCTGGTGGTCCGACGAGGTCTATGACTTGCTCGGCGTGGACAAGGAGGTGTTCGCCGCCAGCCGCGAAGCCTTCCTGCAGCTCATCCACCCCGGCGACCGCCGGGACTTCAAGGCCAGGCGCGACGCCGCCGTCGAGGGCGGCCTGCCGCTGGACGTCGAGTTCCGCGTCATCACGGCGGCCGGCGAGGTGCGCTGGATCCACCTGATGGGCCGCGCCCATGATCGGCAGGACGGCCAGCCGGGGCATGAGCCGCGACGCTCCGGCGTGCTCCAGGAGATCACCGACCGCAAGCAGGCGGAACTGGAAATTGCCCGCGGCACCGAGTTGCTGAACCGCACCGGCGAGCTCGCCAAAATCGGCGGGTGGGAAGTCCAGGTCGACACCATGACGCCCTACTGGTCCCAGGAAATCTACCGCATCCATGACCTGGAGCCCGGGGCCAGGCTGAGCATAGGGCATGCGATCCGTTCTTATGCGCCGGAAGCGCAGCCTGTCGTCAGGGCCGCGGCTGAAGCCGCCTTCCTTCACGGCACGCCATGGGACCTGGAGCTGCCGCTCATCACCGAGAAGGGCCGGCGCATCTGGGTGCGCACGCGGGGCCGTGYGCTGCAGCGGGACGGCAAGGTCGTGAGCCTGGTCGGCGTGCTGCAGGACATCACCGAGCAGCACCAGGCCCAGGAGCACCTGCGCCTGCTGGAGTCCTGCGTCTCCCGCCTCAACGACATCGTGCTGATCACCGAGGCCGGGCCGATCGACGCGCCCGGCCCGCGCATCGTCTTCGTCAACGACGCCTTCGAGCGCCGCACCGGCTACACCCGCGAAGAAGTGCTGGGCCGGACGCCGCGCCTGCTGCAGGGTCCCAACACACAGCGGGCCGAACTCGACCGCATCCGCGCCGCGCTGGAGGCGTGGCAGCCGGTGCGGGCCGAACTGATCAACTACACCAAGGGCGGCGATGAGTTCTGGGTGGACCTCGACATCGTCCCCATCGCCGACGCCAAAGGCCTTTTCACGCACTGGGTGGCGGTGGAGCGCGATGTCACGCAGCGCAAGCGGGCCGAGCAGGCGCTGATGGACAGCGAACAGCGCTACGCGGCCCTGTTTGAAATGGCGCCGGTGCCCATGTGGGTGTTCGACGTCGCCACCAAGCGTTTCCTCAACGTCAACAAGGCGGCGGTGGACAGCTACGGCTACTCGGCGGCCGAGTTCCTGGGCATGACCCTGTTCGACATCCGTCCCGAGGTCGAGCACTCTCGCCTGGAGCGGGCGCTTGAAGACGACTCGGTCGAAAGGAAAGGCGACTGGCAGCACCGCCGAAAGGACGGCTCGGTTTTTTCCGTCCACGCCGTGTCGCGGCCCATCCAGTACGCCGGCGTGCCCGCGCGTTTTGTGCTGGCGATGGACATCACGGCCCAGCGCAAGGCCGAGCGCGACGTGCAGGAGCACCTGTTCACCCTGCAGCGCGCCGCCGACGCCGCGCAGGCCATCACCTGGCACCAGACGCTGGAAGGCACCATGCATGAGGTCGCCGAACAGGCCAGGGGCGTGGTCGGCGCGCACCAGTCCATCGTCAGCCTGACCGTCAGCAACGACTGGAAGCAGGCCATCAACGCGCTCTCGCTGTCCGACAAATACGCGAAATACCGCGACCTCATCGAGCCGCCCGACGGCACCGGCATCTATGCGATGGTCTGCCAGACCAACCGCTCCATGCGCATGACGCAGGCCGAGCTCGAAGCCCATCCGCGCTGGCGCGGTTTCGGCAGCTATGCCGGCGAACACCCCGCCATGCGCGGCTGGCTGGCCGTGCCGCTGACCGGGCGCGACGGCCGCAACATCGGCCTGCTCCAGCTGTCCGACAAGTACGAAGGCGAGTTCACGCAGCAGGATGAATACGTCGCGCTCGAACTGGCGCAGCTGGCCTCCATCGCCATCGAGAACGCCCGCCTGCTCGAGGAAGTCAGCCAGCTCAACACCGGGCTGGAGCAGAAGGTGGCAGAGCGCACGCTGGCGCTGGAGCGCCAGCAGGCCTTGTTCCGCGCGCTGGCCGAACAGGCGCCCCAGGTGGTGTGGACCATCAACCCCGACGGCGCCGCCACCTACTTCAACCGCGCCTGGTTCGACCTGGTCGGCGGCAAGCTTGAGGACTGGACCGGCACGCAGTGGTTCTCCGTCATCCACCCCGAGGACCTTCCCGACGTTCAGGCCACGTGGGTGGCCGCCAAGGCCGCGCAGACGCCCTATATGGGCATACGCCGCGTGCTGGCCCGCGATGGCAGCACCCACACCATGTCCTACCGTGCGTCGCCCGTGCTGGACGAGCAGGGCCAGGTGGCCTTCTGGGTCGGCATAGACGCCGACATCACCGAGATCAAGGCCATCGAAGCCGCCCTGCGGCTGTCCAACCACGAGCTCGAGGCTTTTTCCTATTCGGTGTCGCACGACCTGCGTTCGCCGCTCAACACCGTGGACGGCTTCAGCCGCCTGCTGGCCAAGCAGCTGGGCGCCGACGCCGGCGACAGGGTCACGCACTACCTGTCGCGCATCCAGGCCGGCGTGGCGCAGATGGGCCAGCTGATCGAAGACCTGCTGTCGCTGGCGCAGGTGTCACGCGCGCCCCTGAGCAACAAGACGGTGGACCTGTCGGCGCTGGCGCGCAGCATCATGGACGAGTGGCAGTCGCGCGACCCCGAACGCAAGGCCGTGGTGAGCATCGAAAAAGGGCTGAAGGCCCACGGCGACGCCCGGCTGGTCCGCGTGGTCATGGAAAACCTGCTCGGCAACGCCTGGAAGTTCAGCTCCCACGAGGGCGTGGCCGAGATCACCGTCGGCCATACCCAGGACGCCGCGGGGCTTCCCGTGTACTTCGTGCGCGACAATGGCGCCGGTTTTGACATGGCCTACGCCGACAAGCTCTTCAACCCCTTCCAGCGCCTGCATGCCGCCTCGGAATTTCCCGGCACCGGCATAGGTCTGGCCACCTCCAGCCGGGTCATCAAGCGCCATGGCGGCAGGCTGTGGGCGGAGTCCGCACCCGGCCAGGGCGCGACCTTTTTCTTCACCCTGCCCAAAACGCCGCAGGCGTCCTGATGTGTCCTGATGTGACGCGATGTGTCCTGATCGGGTTTAATTACATGCACAGAAGGATGTTTTCACCTCTTTTCTCGTGTTTTTCCTAGGGCTTTTTAGAACGAATTGATTAAAATGCGAAAAATGCGAAAAACAATCCTTTACGAGACTGACCATGCGTGAACCCAAGTCCTTCGAGGCCGCCATCACCGCTTCGGATTTCTCGAGCGAGGATTACTGCGGCACCAGCTATGMGGCCAAGCTGCTGGGCCTGTCCGTCGCCACCGTGCAATCGCTGGTGGAAAAAGGCGAGATCGAGGCCTGGAAAACGCTGGGCGGCCATCGCCGCATCGCGCTGCAATCCATCAACGCTTACCTTGCCAAGAACAACCCGCAGCTCTCGCGGGCGGACACCGACCCCAAGCACCGCCTGCGCGTGCTGATGGTCGAAGACGACGAGAACACCCGCGAGCTCTACCGCTGCCAGTTCGAGGACTGGGACCTGCCGGTCGACTGCACCTTCATGCCCTCGGCGCTCGAAGCCATGATGGACATCGCAAGCATGCGGCCCGACCTGCTGATCACCGACCTGTCCATGCCCGGGGTCGATGGCATTGAAATGCTCAAGGCCTGCAAGCGCAACCTGCAGCTCTCCGACATGCAGATCGTCGTCATCAGCGGCCTGGCGCCCGAAGCCGTCAAGGCGCGCGGCGGCCTGCCGGCCGAAGCCCACCTGCTGCAAAAGCCGATCAACTTCGACTGGCTGCACGGTTATGTCACGGCTTTGGTCACGGCCAATCGCAAGTGGAGACACTAGCCCCCACGGTGGATGTGGCCCCCACGGTCGCTCACTTCGTGTAGCTCCCTGCCCCCCGAGGGGGCCGCTGCGCCTGCGGCCTGGCAAAGCCAGTTCCGCGGCCCCTGCTGGTGTGGGAGGTGCTATGCCGGGGCGTTGCTAAAGCGGTAGATCCCGTCGGCGCCCAACTGGCGCGTCAGCTTTTCCTGGAACCACAGCGCATGCAGGTGCGCCACGGCTTCGCCCATGGCGAAGGTGGTCTGGTGCAAGTCCAGCTTGCGGGGGAACATGATGGGCAGGATGTCGGCGGCGCTGCAGGGGGCTGCTTCGCAGGCCTGCATGACTTCGGCGAGGCGGTCGCGGTGGTGGTCGTGCAGCTGGCCTATGCGGGTGTGCAGGCCGCGGAATGGTTTTCCGTGTGAGGGCAGCACCAGCGTGTCCTTGTCCAGCGGCAGGAACTTGTCGATGGATTCCAGGAACAGCGTGAGCGCGTTGGACTCGGGCTCCATGTCGTAAACGCTCACGTTGGTGGAGATGCGCGGCAGCACCATGTCGCCGCTGATCAGCGTGTCAAGCTCCTGGCAATGCAGCGCGATGTGCTCGGGCGCGTGGCCGTAGCCGCTGATGCAGCGCCAGTCGCGCCCGCCTATGCGCACCGCCATGCCGTCCATGATGCGCACATAACTTGCCGGCACCGAGGGCACCATGCCTGGGTAGTAGCTGGCCCGGCCACGGATTTTCTCGATGGACTCCGGGTCCACCAGGCCGTGCGAGGCAAAAAAGCGCGCCGCGCTTTCGCCGCCGAAACCCGTGGTGCTCTGCGAGCCGATACGCGCCGAGTGGTAGTCGGTGGCGCTGACCCACAGGCGGCAGGCCCAGCGTTCGCACAACCAGTGGGCCAGGCCGATGTGGTCGGGGTGCATGTGCGTCACGATGACGCGCAGCACCGGCAAGCCTTCGAGCTGCGCCGCAAAAATCGCTTCCCATTGGGCTTTTGATTCCTCGCGGCTGATGCAGCAATCGACGATGGTCCAGCCCTGGAGCTTCGCGCCCGGGCGGTTCGGGTCGTCCATCTCGTCGCGCAGCAGCCACAGGTTGATGTGGTCCAGCGCGAAGGGCAGCGCCATGCGTATCCACTTCACGCCGGGCGCCACCTCCAGCGTCGTGCCCAGCGCCGGAAGGGTGTCACCGAAGGGGTAGTGGAGTTGCTGCTCGAGGAGGTTCATGGCAATATTCGCGGTATATTTGACGTTTACGTAAACGTCATACACAGGCATTGTAGGGACAGCACCCGTTTCGCGCTGTCGCCCGCGTTTGCACAGGGTTTGCACAAGACTTCACACCATGGCCACCACCTACACCATCAGCGACCTGGCAAAAGAATTTGACCTGACCACGCGCGCCATGCGGTTCTATGAAGACATGGGCCTGCTGCAGCCGCAGCGCGAAGGGGCGGGCGGCCGCAACCGCGTCTACACCGCGCGCGACCGCACCCGGCTCAAGCTCACGCTGCGCGCCAAACGCCTGGGGCTGTCGCTGGTGGAGGCCAAGGAAATCATCGACTCCTACGACAGCCCGCGCGACACCGCGCCGCAGCTCAAGAAATTCCTGGCCATCCTGACGGAGCACCGCAAGAAGCTCGAGGCCCAGATGCTCGACCTGCAGGCCAACCTCGACGAAATCCGCACCCACGAAAAAGAAGCCAAGGCCCTGCTCGCCAAAACCGAGAAGGCCAAGGCCGGCAAGCCCTAGSCCCCCGGCCGCTTTGGCCCCAGGCCGCGCCGGGTCAAAGCCGGGCGGTCCGTAAATACGCCATAATTGACGTTTACGTAAACGTCAATCAAAAATCGCGATTCCCCGCAGCTCGTAAAAGGCTCTTTATGGACACTCCCGCCACCCCGACAGCCCTGTTCCAGCGCATCGAAGCCAGCTTTCTGCGCCAGGGCCTGATGCAGCACCTGGGCGCCCGGTTGCTGCGCGTGGAGCCCGGCCTCTGTGAGGTTGCCCTGCCTTATTCGGAGCGCGTCACCCAGCAGCAGGGCGGCTTTCACGGCGGCGCCATGGGCGCGCTGGCCGACATCGCCGGCGGCTACGCGGCACTCACCGTCGCCGCGGAAGACTCCGAAGTCACCACCGTCGAATACAAGATCAACTTCATGGCCGGTTTCAAGGACGGCGAGCTGCGCGCCCTGGGCCGTGTCGCCAAGGCCGGCAAGCGCATCATCGTCACCACCGCCGAGGTCACGCACGTCGCCCCCGGCGGCAAGGAAAGCGCCTGTGCCCTGATGCAGCAGACCCTGGTGCCCGTGCCCAAGACCTACTGACTTATCCAGCCCATCATTCGCTCCCAGAAAGCCCATCATGACCAATATGCCCGGACTCAACTTCATGCTCGGTGAAGACATCGACGCCCTGCGCGACGCGGTGCGCGAATTCGCCCAGGCCGAAATCGCCCCGCGCGCCGCCGAGATCGACCGCAGCGACCAGTTCCCCATGGACCTGTGGCCCAAGATGGGCGCGCTCGGCGTGCTCGGCATCACCGTGGGCGAGGAGTTCGGCGGCGCCAACATGGGCTACCTGGCCCACATGATCGCCATGGAAGAGATCAGCCGCGCCAGCGCCTCGGTCGGCCTGTCCTACGGCGCGCACAGCAACCTCTGTGTCAACCAGATCAAACGCAACGGCAGCGACGAGCAGCGTAAAAAATACCTGCCCAAGCTGATCAGCGGCGAACACGTGGGCGCGCTCGCCATGAGCGAGCCCGGCGCCGGTAGCGACGTCATCAGCATGAAATTGAAAGCCGAGGACAAGGGCGGCTATTACCTGCTCAACGGCAGCAAGATGTGGATCACCAACGGCCCCGACGCCGACACCCTGGTGGTCTACGCCAAGACCGAACCCGAACTCGGCGCGCGCGGCGTCACCGCCTTCCTGATTGAAAAAGGCATGAAGGGCTTTTCCGTCGCGCAAAAGCTCGACAAGCTCGGCATGCGCGGCAGCCACACCGGCGAGCTGGTCTTCAACAACGTCGAAGTGCCGGCCAGCCAGATTCTGGGCGGCCTCAACAGCGGCGCCAAGGTGCTCATGAGCGGCCTCGACTACGAGCGCGCCGTGCTCACCGGCGGCCCGCTGGGCATCATGCAGTCCGTCATGGACAGCGTCGTGCCCTACATCCATGACCGCAAGCAGTTCGGCCAGAGCATCGGCGAGTTCCAGCTGATCCAGGGCAAGGTCGCCGATATGTACACCGTGCTGCAGGCCGGCCGCGCTTTTGCCTACACCGTCGCCAAAAACCTCGACATGCTGGGCACCGACCACGTGCGCCAGGTCCGCAAGGACTGCGCCTCCGTCATCCTCTGGTGCGCCGAAAAAGCCACCTGGATGGCCGGCGAGGGCCTGCAGATCCACGGTGGCAACGGCTACATCAACGACTACCCGCTGGGCCGCCTTTGGCGCGACGCCAAGCTCTATGAAATCGGCGCCGGCACCAGCGAAATCCGCCGCATGCTGATTGGGCGCGAGCTGTTCGCCGAGACCATGTGAGGCCAGTGCCCATGCCGTTGATGCATCAGAAGCTGAAATGGGCCCTTGTGCTCGCGCTTGCCACGCTTCTCGCTGCGTGCGAGAAAGACGAGCCCCTGCCCTACGCGGCAGTGCCGCAAGCCGACGCCACATTCGAATGCGGCGTCCCCGAATCGCTGCGGGGAAAGGCCGTCAACGTCTTTCTGGATGCCTCAAGAGTAGGGGAGGCCTCCGAGGAAGCCATTCTCGCCCTGAAAGGCCGTTTCGCGGCGTACGCCGTCGGCTTGACTTTGCGGGACGGCACAACCGTCAGCATCGACCTTGACGAACCCATGGGTTTTACCGCCAAGGGCCAGGCGCTTCACACGGGCTGTGAGCAGTTCAAGTGGACAAGCATGGGAAACCTCACGCTGTTTGAATACACCCATGGCGCCGGAAATCCTTTTCCCGCCCAGCAGTTGATGTACTCGCACGGCCCAACGCCTGACTTCAAGAGCCTGCGCCCACTTCTCACAGGGGGCACGGCCGCCTTCTATGAACGCGAAGGGGACCGCTGCCTGACCGGACTGGTCCAGGGTGACGGTGAAGTGGGCAGGTGGTGCTACCAGAGCGGCAAGATGCACCAAACCCGGAAGATGCTGACTACGTCGCTCTCTGACGGCAAATACCGCTTTGTCTGTGATTTCTCCGGGGAAGGGCCTTTGTTGATCGACGCATCGATCGTGAAGTCCGGGCCCAACCCCACACCTTCGGATCCGCACAGCGACAAGGAACTCGCCACCATGACGGACAAATGCCTGGCCGAAAAAGCGCTTCTGAAGCCGAAGGGGTTCGATGAAACATGATTTCAGCCGCTTCCCGGGCGGCATCCCCGCAGGCAGGTGAAAATACGCCCATGACCACCTCGCTCCAAGACCTTTTCGCCCACAACCGCGCCTGGGCCGCGCAGATGGAAGCCGAACGGCCCGGCTTCTTCACCAGCCTGGTGAAGCAGCAGACGCCCAAGTACATGTGGATAGGATGCTCCGACAGCCGCGTGCCCGCCAACCAGATCACCGGCCTCGAGCCCGGCGAGGTCTTCGTGCACCGCAACGTCGCCAACATCGTTGTGCATTCCGACCTCAACGCGCTCTCGGCCATCCAGTTCGCCGTCGAGCGCCTCAAGGTCAAGGACATCATGGTCGTCGGCCACTACGGCTGCTCCGGCGTGCAGGCCGCCCTTGAAGGCGCGCGCATCGGCCTGGCCGACAACTGGATACGCCACATCCAGGACGTGCGCCACCGCCATCGCCAGCTGCTCGACAGCCTCCCTGAGGAGGTGCGCGCCCAGGCCCTGTGCGACATCAACGTCATCGAGCAGGTCGTCAACGTCTCGGTCAGCACCGTCATGGTCGACGCCTGGGCGCGCGGCCAGGAGGTCACCGTGCACGGCTGGGCCTTCGGCGTGCACGACGGCCTGCTGCAGGACCTGCAGATGAGCGTCTCCGGCCCGGAAGAGCTCGACAGGCTCTACAGCAAGGCCGTAGACCGCGTCTGGGATGTGTGGATGGCCCGCGTCGGCGGCGGCACGCAGCAGCAGCTGGTCTGAGCGGAAGCCGCCATGTTCCCCCAGCGCCTGGACTCGAGCATCGCCTACGACATCGCCAAGGCGATGATGGACGGCTTCAACCGCCACTACCAGCTGTTCCGCACCGAGTCCGCGCGCGCCAAACACCGCTTTGAAACGGCCGACTGGCACGGCCAGCAGCGCGCCCAGCGCGAGCGCATCGAGTTCTACGACCTGCGCGTGCGCGAGGCCTCCACCCGGCTGGAGCGCGAGTTCAAGGCCGGCGAGCAGCCCATGGACGTCTGGCAGCAGGTCAAGCTCCATT
The DNA here is from genome assembly GCF_056405515.1 of Polaromonas sp. P1_G2. NCBI lineage: Bacteria > Pseudomonadati > Pseudomonadota > Betaproteobacteria > Burkholderiales > Comamonadaceae > Polaromonas > Polaromonas sp. P1_G2. Next base: position 1,107 of record NZ_JBFUBY010000086.1, on the reverse strand, counting down.
ACATCGGCCTGCTGGTCAACCACCACCAACCCGAACTCGCCGAGACCTTCTTCAACTCGGTCACCACCAAGATCCTGCACCGCAGCTACTTCCAGAACGACTTCATCTTCGTGCGCCCGGCCGTCAGCACCGAGTACATCGAGAACGACGAGCTCGCCTCGCAGCCCACCTACCGCGCCTACTACCCCACACGCGACAACATGCGCGAGGTGCTGCTGCAGCTGGTGCGCGACTTCGACCTGCGCCTGCCCTTCGACGACCTCGAGCGCGACGCCGGTTACGTGCTCGAGGCCATCAGCGAGCGCTTCGCCGACGTCAAGCTGCGCGCCAACTTCCAGATCCAGGTGCTGACCAGCCTGTTCTTCCGCAACAAGGGCGCTTACGTCGTTGGCAAGATCATCAACGGCTTCAACGAAGTGCCCTTCGCGCTGCCGGTGCTGCACAACAAGGCCGGAAAACTGGTCATAGACGCGGCCTTGTTCGGCGAAGACGATCTGCTGATCCTCTTCAGCTTCGCGCGCGCCTACTTCATGGTCGACATGGGCATCCCTTCGGCCTATGTGCAGTTTTTGCGCAGCATGATGCCGCACATGCCGCGCGCCGAGATCTACAACGCGCTGGGCCTGGCCAAGCAGGGCAAGACGCTGTTCTACCGCGACTTCCTGTACCACCTGCGGCACTCCACCGACAAGTTCCGCATCGCGCCCGGCATCAAGGGCATGGTCATGCTGGTGTTCGACCTGCCGTCCTTCCCCTACGTCTTCAAGGTCATCAAGGACTACTACCCGCCGCAGAAAGACACCACGCGCGAGCAGATCAAGGGCAAGTACCTGCTGGTCAAGCAGCACGACCGCGTCGGCCGCATGGCCGACACCCAGGAATACAGCGAGGTCGCCTTTCCGCGCGACCGCTTCGACGACGAGCTGATCGCCGAAATCGAAAAGTTCGCGCCCAGCCAGCTCGAGATCAGCGACCGCGACGGCGACGGCCAGACCGAAGTCATCATCAAGCACGTCTACATCGAGCGCCGCATGATCCCGCTCAACATCTACCTGCAGGAAGCCTTCGACGCCGGCGTCAACGAACCCGCTGCCAAGGACCAGATAG
>NZ_JBFUBY010000085.1:0-14448 GCF_056405515.1 Polaromonas sp. P1_G2 | reverse complement strand
GTATAGACCAGTGTGTGCCCGCGATGTGCTTCTGGCGGAACTGCATGCTGGGGCGCAGGTCTATGGCGCAGACGCTGCCGTCGGCCAGGCCAGTCATCAGCGCCTGCGCGCTGATGGCGGGCAGCGCGGGCAGGGCCACGGGTGCCGCGGCGGGCAAGGCCAGGCCGCTGGCCAGGCCCTGGTCCAGCACGCTGGCGTCGTGGCCCAGCTGGCGCAGCCAGCTCGCCACCGTGAGCGCGCGCATGCCGTCGTTGTCGAACAGCACCAGCCGGGCCTTGCGCACACCCACGTACTGGTCGGTGGCCTGGATCAGCTGGCCGCCGGGCGTGTGCTGCGCGCCGGGCAGGCTGCCTTGCGCAAATTCCTCGGGGCTGCGGACGTCACACAGGAAAAGCGTGCGATGCGCGTCGCCCGCCCAGCCGCGAACCGTCTGCGCGTCGACGATGGGCACGCCAAAGCGCTGGCCCAGCGCCTGGGCCGCTGCACGCATGCCGGCGGTCCCTTGAGGCTGGGCCGCTTCGGGGTAGCGGCGCGTGCCGCCGTGCTCGAGTTTCAGGTCGGCCAGGTACCAGCCCTGGGTGCCGTTTTCGAGCGCCGACACGGGGTTGCGCACACCCAGGTTGATCAGGGTTTGCGCGCCTATGATGCTGCGCGTGCGGCCCGCGCAGTTGATGACGATGTGGGTGCTCTCGCTGGGCACCAGGTCGCGGATGCGCAGGGCCAGCTCGCCGTTGGGGCAACTGATCGCCGTCGGGATGTTCATCTTGCGGAACTCCGAAAACGGCCGCCCGTCCAGCACCACGACATCGTCCTTGCGCTCCAGCATGGCGGCCAGTTCGGTCGCACTGACGCGGGGCGTGTGGTAGACCTGTTCGGCCAGTTCGCCGAAGGTCTTGGACGGCACGTTGACGCCGGCAAACAGCGCGAAGCCGGCGGCCTGCCAGCCGGCCGTGCCGCCTTGCAGCACCTGCACGTTGCCGTAGCCGAGCGCGGTGAAGCGGCTCGCGGCCAGGGGCGCCGCGCTGTTGCCGTCGCCGTCATAGACCACGACCCGCACACCTTTGCGCGGCGCCAGGCGCGGCGCGTCCAGCTCGAGCCGGCTGTAGGGCAGGGGAATGCCGTAAAACAGATGCGACTGGCCGTACTGGCCGTGCTCGCGCACATCAAACAAGGCGATTTCCTCGCCGTCGTGCAGCCAGGCTTTGAGCGTGGCCGCGTCTACAAAACGTGTCATGGAATAAGGGCGTGTGGGTTCAGAAAGTTCGAAGAAGGAAAGATGGGGCGGGTGATCAGCGGCGGGTTTGCACGCCGATGCCCATGGTCTCGTACGTGCCTTTTTCCATGTCATAGCTGGTGCGCGAGGTCAGGGTCTCGAGCGCGCGCCCGTACATGTGCAGGTGGCGTATCACCTGGCCGGCGGGAATCTCCACCGAGTGGATGTCCTCGGCTAGCAGCGCGATGCCCGTGCCGGGCTCGACCACGACCGAGCTGACCTCTTTGAGCTGTGCCTTTCCGGGCACGGAACCGTCGTCCTGGCGCTCGTACACGCGATTGAGTTCCGTGCCTTCCACGGCGCTGATGCAGGCCCAGGTGGTGTGGTTGTGCGGAACGATGCGCTTGCCGGGGCGCATCACGTTGAGGTACAGCGCAAAGCTCTGGTCGGCGTCTTCGGCGATCAGGTAGCGCGCCTGCAGTTCGGGGCTGACGGGCGCATTGAAATCGGCGTCGCTCCAGAGGTCCTTGCGGCCGGCCAGCTGGTTCAGCACCGCCAATACCTTGGCCAGGGAGGGGCGCGTCGCCTCACCGCTTCCAACAATAACTTTAATGTTTTTAATGGCGGCGCCAACCACCTGGTTGCGCTCTGCTGCTGCGTTCATGGGCATGTTCCTGAGTGAAATTGCGGTTTGGTGGACCTAATATAGTCAAGTCATATTTTTCAAACAACTCAGAAATAGAGATAAACGCATTAGCATTCGTAATATGAAGACGCTGCCGTGGAGGCCCTTGCATGAAAACCCTTGACCTGGAATTGCTGAGGTCCCTGGTCGCTATAGACGAGCAGGACAGCTTTGCCGGCGCAGCCGTCCAGTTGGGCAAGACGCAGTCGGCGGTGACGCAGCAGATGCAGCGCCTGGAGGACCAGATCGGCCACCCGCTGTTTGAAAAACACGGCCGCAGCAAGCGCTTGACGCCGCACGGCCACAAGCTGCTCGAATACGCGCGCCACCTGCTGGCCATCAACGACGATGCGCTGCGCAGCCTGCAGCAGGGCAACCTCGAGGGCGTGCTGCGCATAGGCGCGCCGCACGACGTGGCCGACAACATGCTGCCGACCTTGCTGGCGCAGGTGGCGCGCGTCTCGCCCTTGCTGCAGCTCGACATCCACGTGGGGCGCAGCCCCTTCCTGATGGAGTCGCTCAAGCGCGGCGAGATCGACATGAGCATCTCCAACCGCAACGACCCGGGGCTGGACGGCGTGGTGCTGCGTACCTCTCCGACGGTGTGGCTGTGCTCGGCGAGTTATGTGCACAACCGCACCAAGCCGGTGCCGCTGATCCTGGTGGAAGGCCCCAGCGTGTTCCACCGGCTGGCGCGTGAGGCGCTGGACGCCGCCGGCATCCCATGGACGCCAAGCTACACCGCGTCCAGCCTGATCGGCATCAAGGCGGCGCTGCGCGCGGGGCTGGGCGTAACCGCGCGCGGCATCGAAACGGCGGGCAGCGACCTGCGCGTGCTCGGCGAAACCGACGGCCTGCCGCGCTTGCCCGACCTCGACTATTACCTTTTCATTCGCCGCAACGTCATCAACCCGGTTACGCGCAAGGTGTTCGAGATGCTCAAGGCCAACCTCGGTTTGATCCGCAGCGCGGCGGACCCGGCCTCTCCGGCATGGCCCCCGGTCAGGGGAATCTGACACCCGCCATGCAGGGGCGCGGAGCCGAGGTGTCGAGGGTCTGGCCGCATCTTGTCGACTTTCTACTTACTTCCAAAGAGCGCGTGAGCGCGAATCGACGGCGGCCATACGATCTCGAAGAAAACGCCGTAACAAAATGTTGGACGCAAGCCACATGAAGAGATTGAAAGTGGCTGAACTCGCACACGAATGCGGAGCTTGCGTGCTTCGAGGTGTACGCTTGCCGCACGCCGGCGATGCCCGACATGGGTTGGGGTTGCAGCGTATCTGAGAACAAATGCAAGGAGAGTTCATGTCTGTTTCATCGTTTCCCATCAAGCGGCGCACCCTGCTTGCTGGCTCCGCGGCCACCCTGGCGCTTGGCGCCGCACCCGCATGGGCCGCCTACCCCGACAAGCCGATCAAGATCATCGTTCCCTGGGCAACGGGCGGCAGCACCGACGCCATTACCCGCGTGCTTGCGCAGCGGCTGACCGAGAGCCTGAAGCAGCCCGTGATCGTCGACAACAAGCCGGGCGGCGCGGGCCACGTCGGCATCGACCAGGCCGCCAAGTCGGCGCCCGATGGCTACACGCTGGCGATTGTCGAGTTGTCCCATGTGTATGCGCCCGCGGTTGTCGCCAACCTGCCTTACGACATGCTGCGCGACTTCACGCCGATCACGCTGGTGGGCACGTCGCCCATGGTGCTGTTCACCGGCATGGGCCCCGAAAACGCCGACTTCAAGACTTTCCTGAAAACCGCCTCGACCACCAAGGGCGGGCCCCCCGCCATGGCGAACAGCGGCACCGGCTCCATCAGCCACCTGGTGGGTGAGCTGTTTTCCCAGGAAACCAAAATCAAGTTCAACATGGTGCCTTACCGCGGCGGCGCGCCGGCCATGGTGGATCTTGCTGCCGGCCAGGTGTCTTCCTACTTCGCCACGCTGGCGACCGGCTCCAGCCTGATGGCCGCCGGCAAGGTGAAGGCGCTGGCGGTGACGGGCCGCAAGCGCTCCGATGTCCCCATCCTGCGTTCCCTGCCGACGATGACGGAACTCGGCCTGAAGAACATGGACGTCGCCCAGTGGTGGGCGCTGGTGGCTCCGGCGACCACGCCGCTTGAAGTCACCGAACGGCTTCGCCTGGAACTCCTCACTGCCATGTCGGACCTCAAGGTAGTGGAGCGCATGTCCGCCCTGGGTGTGGAAATGAAGGGCACTTCGCGCGACCAGTTGCGCGGCTTCCTTCGGGCTGAGTCCGAGCGTTGGCGCACCCTGGCGCGCAACGTCGGACTGRAACCGCAGTAACTTCAGTTCAACGTTGCCCCGGCGCTGGCAATCCTAGCCAGCGCTGCGCGGCCGCTTCCAGCGCTTCTTGTGAGCCCGTCGTCAGCAGGGTCACGCGGCCGGGTGCCTCGCCCGGCTGCAGCTGCCCGGCGGCCTGGAGTAAACGGCGTGTCTGTCGCGCGACCGGCTCGCCGGTTTCGATCAGGCTGACATTGGGGCCCACCAGCGCCTGCAATGTGTCCCACGCGAAAGCGTAGTGCGTGCAGCCCAGCACCAGGGTGTCGACTTGCCCTGCCTGCTTGCCGAACGGCCCGATGGCTTGCGTGTATTGCGCGCACAAGGCGTGGACCCGCGCGACATCATGGTTCTGTATCGCATCGGCCAGCCCGTCGCAGGGTTGCAGGATGAATTCCGCCTGGTCTTTCAGTGAATCGTGCAAGGCACGCAGCTTGGCGCTGGCCACCGTGCCGCGCGTCGCCATCACGCCGATGCGGCCCGTCTTGCTCAGGGCGACGGCCGGTTTGAGCGCCGGCTCGACGCCGACCAGCGGCRGGTCGGGGTGCTCGGTTCGCACAAGATGGACGGCGGCCGCCGTCGCGGTGTTGCAGGCGATCACCAGCGCCTTGATCGCGTGCTCGTCGCGCAGCTTGCGCACGACGGCGCGCGTGCGCTCAATGACAAAAGCATCACCGCGTTCGCCATAGGGCGCGTATCCCGCGTCAGCCAGGTAGACAAAAGCCTCGGCGGGCAACTGCGCACGCAGCGCCTTGAAGATGCTGAGCCCGCCCACGCCGCTGTCGAACACGCCGATCAAGAAGAGCCTCCACGGTCGCTCACTGCGTGTAGCCTGCGGCTTCTCCCTGCCCCTTTCATCACGAAAGGGGCCGCTGCGCCTGCGTTCTGGCAAAGCCAGTCCCGCGGCCCCGACTTGAAGGGAAGGCGCTCAGGCATCTTGTCGTTGCTTAAGCGCTGGTGACCGGGATCTGCTTGAACTCGCCGGTGGCGATCTTCTTCTGCCACTCGGCCGGGCCGGTGATGTGCGCGCTGGTGCCGCCCGCATCGACCGCGACGGTGACCGGCATGTCGACCACGTCGAATTCGTAGATCGCTTCCATGCCCAGGTCGGCAAAGCCCACCACCTTGGCGGTCTTGATGGCCTTGCTGACCAGGTAGGCGGCACCGCCGACGGCCATCAGGTAAGCGCTTTTGTGCTTCTTGATGGCTTCGATGGCCACCGGGCCGCGCTCGGACTTGCCGATCATCGAGATCAGGCCGGTCTCGGCCAGCATCATTTCAGTGAAGCCGTCCATGCGGGTGGAGGTGGTCGGGCCGGCCGGGCCGACGGCTTCATCGCGCACCGGATCGACCGGGCCGACGTAGTAGATGACACGATTGGTGAAATCGACCGGCAGCTTTTCGCCCTTGGCCAGCATGTCCTGAATGCGCTTGTGCGCGGCGTCGCGGCCGGTCAGCATCTTGCCGCTGAGCAGCAGGGTCTGGCTGGGTTTCCAGCTGGCGACCTCTTCTTTCGTGAGCGTGTTGAGGTCGACCTTTTTGCTCTTGTTGTAGTCGGGCGCCCAGTTCACGTTGGGCCACAGGTCCAGCGAAGGCGGGTCCAGGTAGACGGGGCCGCTGCCGTCCATCACGAAGTGGGCGTGGCGTGTGGCGGCGCAGTTGGGGATCATCGCGACGGGTTTGCTGGCCGCGTGCGTGGGATACATCTTGATCTTGATGTCGAGCACGGTGGTGAGGCCGCCCAGGCCCTGCGCGCCTATGCCCAGCGCGTTGACTTTTTCGAACAGTTCGAGGCGCAGCTCTTCGGTCTTGCTGAGCTTGGCGCCCGAAGACGATTTGGCCTGCAGCTCATACATGTCGAGGTCGTCCATCAGGCTTTCCTTGGCCATCAGCACGGCTTTTTCGGCGGTGCCGCCTATGCCTATGCCCAGCATGCCGGGCGGGCACCAGCCGGCGCCCATGGTGGGCACGGTCTTGAGCACCCAGTCGACCACCGAGTCGCCGGGGTTGAGCATCACCAGCTTGCTTTTGTTTTCGCTGCCGCCGCCTTTGGCGGCCACGGTGACGTCGATCTTGTCGCCGGGCACCAGCTCGGTGAAGATCACCGCCGGCGTGTTGTCCTTGGTGTTCTTGCGGTCGAACTGCGGGTCGGCGACGACCGAGGCGCGCAGGGTGTTGTCCGGGTGGTTGTAGCCGCGGCGCACGCCTTCGTTGATGGCGTCGTCAAGGCTTCCGCTGAAGCCTTCCCAGCGCACGTCCATGCCGACTTTCAGGAACACGTTGACGATGCCGGTGTCCTGGCAGATGGGACGCTGGCCGGTGGCGCTCATCTTGCTGTTGGTGAGGATCTGCGCAATCGCATCCTTGGCGGCCGGGCTTTGTTCGCGTTCGTAGGCGCGTGCCAGGTGGGCGATGTAGTCGGTGGGGTGGTAGTAGCTGATGTACTGCAGCGCGGCGGCTACGGACTCGATGAGGTCGGCTTGCTTGATCGTGGTCATGGTGGGGTGGGGATCGTCGTTTTAGGGGATTTCGGGCAAACCTCGTAATTATCCGCCCTCGGCACCCGGGGCCGGCCGGCGGCTTTTGGCAAAACCCCTTAGATGAGAATCTTTCTTGTTTGCCGTCATACTTCGACTTTCTCCCCCTCTTTTTTGACAGAGCAGGACATTCCATGACGACAAGCAACAGCACGCGCACCGAGCGCGATACCTTTGGCCCCATCGAGGTGCCGGCCGACAAACTCTGGGGCGCACAGACGCAGCGTTCGCTGCAGAACTTCGACATCTCGGGCGAGCAGCAGCCGCGCGAGATCATCAAGGCGCTGGCCCAGGTCAAACGCTGTTCTGCCAGGGTGAACCATGCGCTGGGCCTGCAGGACGAGAAGAAAACAAAAGCCATCGTGGCCGCGGCCGACGAGGTGATCGCCGGCAAGCATGCCGACGAGTTCCCGCTGGTTGTATGGCAGACCGGCTCGGGCACGCAGACCAATATGAACGTCAACGAGGTGCTGGCCAACCGCGCCAGCGAAATCCTGGGCGGCGAGCGCGGCGAAGGCCGGCTGGTGCATCCGAACGACGACGTCAACCGCAGCCAGTCGTCCAATGACGTGTTCCCGACGGCCATGCACGTGGCCGCGGTCGAGGCGCTGACCCACAAGCTGCTGCCGGCCATCGCGAAGTTGCGCGCCACGCTGGCGAAAAAGGCCAAGGACTTCGACGGCATCGTCAAGATAGGGCGCACGCACCTGCAGGACGCCACGCCGCTCACGCTGGGCCAGGAGTTCTCGGGCTACGTCGCGCAGCTGGACCACGGCGACAAGCATGTGCGCGCCGCCTTGCCGCACCTGTGCGAGCTGGCGCTGGGCGGTACTGCCGTAGGCACCGGCCTGAACGCGCCCAAGGGGTATGCCGAGCAGGTGGCGGCCGAGCTGGCCGCGCTCACAGGCCTGCCCTTTGTCACGGCGCCCAACAAGTTCGAAGCGATGGCCTCGGTGGACGGCCTGGTGCACGCGCACGGCGCGCTCAAGACCCTGGCGGCCAGCATGATGAAAATCGCCAACGATGTGCGCTGGCTGGCCAGCGGGCCGCGCAGCGGTATCGGCGAACTCAGCATTCCCGAGAACGAGCCCGGCTCGTCCATCATGCCGGGCAAGGTCAACCCGACGCAGAGCGAAGCCGTCACCATGCTGGCGGCTCAGGTGTTCGGCAACGACGTGGCCATCAACTTCGGCGGCGCTTCGGGCAACTTCGAACTCAATGTCTTCCGTCCCATGGTGGCGTACAACTTCCTGCAGAGCGTGCGCCTGCTGGCCGACGGCATGGTGAGCTTCAACGACCAATGCGCCGTGGGCATAGAGCCGAACCGCGAACGCATCGCCGAACTGGTGGATCGTTCGCTGATGCTGGTGACGGCGCTGAACACCCACATCGGCTACGACAAGGCCGCCTTCATCGCCAAGAAGGCGCACAAGGAAGGCAGCAGCCTGCGCGATGCGGCGCTGGCCTCGGGCTATGTCACGGGTGAGCAGTTCGACCAGTGGGTAGTTCCTGGGAACATGGTCGGCAGGTAGATGCACACCCTCGTCCAGGCTCACTGCGTGTAGCCTGTTCCCCCCTTGCAGGGTAGGTAGGCACCCCCCCGTCGGACGCTCACTTCGTGTAGCGCCTTCCCCCCCTTGCAGGGGGCGGCGCCTGCGGCCCGGCAAAGCCGGTTCCGCGGCGCCTGCTTGCAGGGGATGTGGTTGGTTTTACCGCCTGCAGCCCGTGTGTCTGGGACAATGGGCCATGCTCAAATTCGTCCACCGCACTCTCAACCAGTTCATCAATTCGCAGTCGCTTTCGGGCGTGGTGCTGGCGCTGGCGGCCGTGCTGGCGTTGGTGGTCAGCAACTCGCCATGGAGTGAGGCTTACAACCGGTTTGTGCAACTGCCGGGTGAGCTGCGTGTGGGCGGCGACCTGCTGGTGCTTTCCAAATCCTTGCTGCACTGGGTCAATGACCTGTGGATGGCGGTGTTTTTCTTCCTGGTGGGGCTGGAGATCAAGCGTGAGCTGCTCGATGGCGAACTGGCTTCGCGCAGCCAGGCCTTGTTGCCGGCAGGCGCCGCGCTGGGCGGCATGGTGGCGCCGGCGCTGATCTATATGGCCATCAACGCCGGCGACCCGATCGCCATGCGCGGCTGGGCGATTCCGGCGGCCACGGACATTGCCTTTGCGCTGGGCATCCTGGTCTTGCTGGGCAGCCGTGTGCCGGCCTCGCTCAAGGTGTTCTTGACGGCCGTCGCCATCATTGACGACCTGGGCGCCATCCTGATCATCGCCTTCTTCTATACCGATGCCTTGTCGGTGGCCGCGTTGCTGGCCGCGGGCCTGGGCGGACTGGTTCTGCTGGCCTTTAACCGGGCGAAAGTCATGGCGATAGGACCTTACGTGGCGGTGGGGCTGGTGATCTGGCTGTTTGTTTACAAGTCGGGGATTCATGCCACGCTGGCGGGCGTCATTACCGCGTTGGCCATTCCCCTGTCTGACGGCAAGGGCGGCTCGCCGCTCAAGGCGGCTGAGCACGCACTGCATCCCTGGGTGGCTTTTGCGGTGTTGCCCATGTTTGCATTCGCCAACGCGGGGGTGTCTCTGCAAGGCGTGACGATTGGAACGCTGCTCCAGAGCGTCCCCCTGGGTATCACGGCGGGTTTGCTGGTGGGCAAGGCGGTCGGGGTGTTTGGCGCTTCGTGGCTGCTGATCCGCTTTGCCGGCGCGCGCTTGCCGGCTGAATCCAGCTGGCGGCAATTTATGGGTGTGTGTCTGCTCTGTGGTGTGGGTTTCACCATGAGCCTGTTCATCGGAACGCTGGCCTTCGCCGGGGAGGATGCCGGCTACGAAACGCAACTCAAGCTGGGCGTGCTTTGCGGTTCGCTGCTTTCCGGCGTGGCGGGTACGCTGTTGCTGCTGAGAGGCGGCCCCAAGGGGCCGGCCAAGGCCGAATAAGACTCAGTGCTTTTGCGCCGCGATGCCCGACATGATCTTGTCGGTGTAGGCAATCGCAATGGCCGACAGCAGGAAGGTGATGTGGATCACCGTCTGCGCGATCAGGACCTTGTCGGTGTAGTTGTCGGCATTGATGAAGGTTTTCAGCAGGTGGATGGAGCTGATGCCGATGATGGCCGTGGCCAGCTTGACCTTGAGCACCGAGGCGTTCACGTGGCTCAGCCATTCGGGCTGGTCGCGGTGGCCTTCGAGGTTCATGCGGCTCACAAAAGTTTCGTAGCCACCCACGATGACCATGATCAGCAGGTTGGAAATCATGACCACGTCGATCAGGGCCAGCACTACCAGCATGATGACCGTCTCGTTGAGCGTCACGACGGGTATGGCGGTCTTGTAGCCGATGCTGGTGATCAGCGATTGCAGGGCGGTCTGGCTGCCGAAGGCGGCTTCGATCAGGTGCCACAGCTCGACCAGAAAATGCACTACGTATACCGCCTGCGCGGCGATCAGCCCGAGATAGAGCGGCAACTGCAGCCAGCGGCTGGCGAAAATCAGGTTGGGCAGGGGGCGGAGCGGGGAAATCTTGCCGGTGCCGGGGGTCTGGGTGGGTTCAGTCATGATGGCGTAAGCTGGGAAGGTTGCGGCATTGTAAGAGGGTGGCGGCCACCCCCGATTCGATGCCTTTTTGTAAGGTTCAAGCCAGTCAGTGGCTTGTAAGTGCCGCAGAAGACAGTACCACGCATTCAGTGACAAACAGGAGACATAAACAATGAGCGCCCCCCAATCCGCGATCGAATCGACCCTGGTTGAAAATCGCATTTTCCCGCCTGCCCCCGCCACCGTGAAAGCGGCGCGCATTTCGGGCATGCCGGCCTACAAGGCCCTGTGCGCCGAAGCTGAAAAAGATTTTGAAGGTTTCTGGGCGCGCCTGGCGCGTGAAAACCTCAGCTGGAAAAAGCCGTTCACCCAAACACTGGATGAGTCCAGCGCGCCGTTTTACAAGTGGTTCGCCGACGGCGAGCTCAACGCTTCCTACAACTGCCTGGACCGCCRTCTGGGCACGCCGACCGAAAACAAGAAAGCCATCATTTTCGAAAGCGACGACGGCAAGGTCACCAACGTTACCTACAAGGAACTGCACGCCAGGGTCAGCCAGTTCGCCAGCGCGCTCAAGGGCGCGGGCATCAAGAAGGGCGATCGCGTCATCATCTACATGCCGATGACGGTCGAGGGTGTGGTGGCCATGCAGGCCTGCGCGCGCATAGGCGCCACGCATTCGGTGGTGTTCGGCGGCTTCTCCGCCAAGAGCCTGCAGGAGCGCATCCAGGACGCCGGAGCCGTAGMCGTCATCACCGCCAACTACCAGCTGCGCGGCGGCAAGGAATTGCCGCTCAAGGCCATCGTCGATGAAGGCATCGCCATGGGCGGCTGCGAGTCGATCAAGAACGTGATCGTTTACCAGCGCACCGCCACGGCCTGCAACATGGTGGCCGGGCGTGACAGCCTGATGCACGAGATCACGGCCAAGGCGCCGCCGGTGTGCGAGCCGGAATTTGTCGGCGCCGAGCATCCGCTTTTCATTCTTTACACCTCTGGCTCGACCGGCAAGCCCAAGGGCGTGCAGCACAGCACGGGCGGCTACCTGCTCTGGGCCAAGCTCACGATGGACTGGACTTTCGATATCCAGCCGGCCGACGTGTTCTGGTGCACGGCCGACATCGGCTGGATCACCGGCCACACCTATGTGGCCTACGGTCCGTTGGCTGCAGGCGCGACGCAGATCATCTTCGAGGGCATCCCGACTTTCCCGAACGCTGGCCGCTTCTGGCAGATGATCGAAAAGCACAAGGTCACGATTTTCTACACGGCGCCCACGGCGATCCGCTCGCTGATCAAGGCCGCCGAGGGCGATGAGAAGGTGCACCCGGCGCGCTCCGACCTGAGCAGCCTGCGCATCCTGGGTTCGGTCGGCGAGCCCATCAACCCCGAAGCCTGGATGTGGTACTACAAGAACGTGGGCGGCGAGCGCTGCCCCATCGTGGACACTTTCTGGCAAACCGAGACCGGCGGCCACATGATCACGCCGCTGCCAGGCGCCACGCCGCTGGTGCCCGGCAGCTGCACCTTGCCATTGCCCGGTATCATGACCGCCATCGTCGACGAAACCGGCAAGGACCTGCCCAATGGATCGGGCGGCATGCTGGTCGTCAAGCGCCCCTGGCCATCCATGATCCGCACCATCTGGAACGACCCGGAGCGTTTCAAGAAGAGTTATTTCCCCGAAGAGATGGGCGGAACGATTTACCTGGCCGGCGACGGCGCGGTGCGCAATGCCGAGAACGGCTACTTCCGCATCACCGGCCGCATCGACGACGTGCTGAACGTCTCGGGCCACCGTATGGGTACGATGGAAATCGAATCGGCACTGGTGGCGCATTCCGCGCTGGTGGCCGAAGCCGCCGTGGTGGGGCGGCCCGACGACCTGACCGGTGAGGCTATCGTGGCCTTCGTGGTGCTCAAGCGCTCGCGCCCCACGGGCGACGAGGCCAAGGCGATCGCCAAGGAACTGCGCGACTGGGTCGGCAAGGAAATCGGCCCCATCGCCAAACCCAAGGACATCCGCTTCGGCGACAACCTGCCCAAGACACGCWSCGGCAAGATCATGCGCCGCCTGCTGCGCGGCATCGCCAAGGGCGAGGCCATCACGCAGGACACGTCGACACTTGAGAATCCTGCGATCTTGGAGCAGCTGGCTGAAAAGCAGTGAGTTGAATCAGGCATAAAAAAAGCCCGTCAATGACGGGCTTTTTTGTCGGCTTGCAAGCCGCTTATTTGGTTGCCAGAACCCAAGCCGCCAGCTTCTTGGCTTCTTCAGGGTTGACCTGTGCATTGGCGGGCATGGGCACAGGGCCCCAGACCCCCGAACCGCCCTTGATGATTTTGGTGGCCAGCTTGTCGGCGGCATCTTTCTGGCCGGCGTACTTGGCGGCGACATCCTTGTAAGACGGCCCCACCAGCTTCTTGTCGACCGCATGGCAGGCCATGCAGTTCTTGGCTGTGGCCAGTTGCAGGTCGGCCAGAGCGGGCATCGACACGGCAAAACCCGCGGTCACAAAAGCGATTACTGAAAGAATGCGTTTCATGGATTTGTCCTCGTGGGGGAGTTATGGATTCGGTTACAGTCAATTAACGTGATTGTAGTGGCGCCGGTTGACCCTTGTTTCAAGGGGATACCCCTTGGCTCGGGTCGATATTTCAGGAGAAAAACATGTATTTTTTATTGCTTGGCATTGTCGGGTTGGCGTTGAAATACCTGGAGATTGGCCCGGTTGCCACATGGAGCTGGTTCATCGTGCTGTCGCCGTTTTTGCTGGCCGCGCTATGGTGGTGGTACGCAGACGCATCGGGCTACACCAAGCGCAGGGAAATTGAAAAAATGGCCAAGCGTAAGGATGACCGCATCGACAAACAGCGCGACGCCATGGGCATGCTGTCGGCCAAGAAGAAGAAAAAATAAGCCAGCGCCGCATCAAGCCCTTTCAATCAGGTTACGCCTTCTAATCTATCTGCCTCACGTCAAAGGCGGGGCGTCCCAAAGCAAAGAGCCCGTGAAGTCTGTAACTTCACGGGCTCTTGTCGTTTCAGCTGGCTGGAGTCAGTTGCTCAATAGTCGTCCAGCACCGCACCCTTGCTGGCGCTGGAGGCATTGAAGGCGAACTTGGCCTGCACGCCGCGTGTGTAGCGCGGCGCCGGGGCCTTCCAGCCGACTTTGCGTTTTGCCAGTTCTTCATCGCTGATGTTGAGCTGCAGCAGCAGTTGTTTGGAGTCGATGGTGATGGAGTCGCCTTCGTGGATAAAGGCGATGTTGCCGCCGGCCGCCGCTTCAGGCGCGACGTGGCCGACCACCATGCCCCAGGTGCCACCGGAGAAGCGACCGTCGGTGATCAGGCCCACGCTTTCGCCGAGGCCTGCGCCTATCAGCGCGCCGGTGGGGGCCAGCATCTCAGGCATGCCCGGCCCGCCCTTGGGGCCGAGGTAACGCAGCACCATCACATCGCCGGCCTTGATCTTGCCGGCCAGGATGGCGGCCAGGGCCGACTGCTCATCATCAAACACGCGGGCCGGGCCGGTCATGACCGGGTTTTTCAGGCCGGTGATCTTGGCGACGCAGCCTTCTGGCGAGAGGTTGCCCTTGAGGATGGCCAGGTGGCCCTGGGCGTACATGGGCTTGTCGATGGGGCGGATCACGTCCTGGTCGGCGCGCGGAACCTCGGGCACATCCTTGAGTGTCTCGGCGATGGTCTGGCCGGAGATCGTCAGGCAGTCGCCGTGCAGCAGGCCGGCGGCCAGCAGCGTCTTCATGACCTGGGGAATGCCGCCGGCGCGGTGCAGGTCGACGGCCAGGTATTTGCCGGAGGGCTTGAGGTCGCACAGCACCGGCGTGCGCTGGCGCACGCGCTCGAAGTCGTCGATCGTCCATTCGACACCGGCCGTGTGGGCGATGGCCAGGAAATGCAGCACTGCGTTGGTGGAGCCCCCGGTCGCCATGATCACGGCGACCGCGTTTTCAATTGCCTTCTTGGTGACGATGTCGCGCGGCTTGATGTCTTTCTTGATGGCTTCAACCAGGACCTTGGCCGACTCCCTGGCCGAGTTCATTTTCTCGTCGTGCGGGTTGGCCATGGTGCTGGAGTAGGGACCAGGACCTTGGCCGACTCCCTGGCCGAGTTCATTTTCTCGTCGTGCGGGTTGGCCATGGTGCTGGAGTAGGG
>NZ_JBFUBY010000084.1:0-16529 GCF_056405515.1 Polaromonas sp. P1_G2 | reverse complement strand
GGCATGGACCGTATGGGTTGTGCCAACGTGGCGCATGCCTTCGCAGGCATGCCGCTCGATGACCGCTTCAAGGTCGTGACGCAGCGCGCGCCCAACATCGGCATCGTCACCGCCTACAACGACATGCTGTCGGCGCACACGCCTTTGCAGGCTTACCCGGCCTTCATCAAGGACGAAGCCCGCAAGCTGGGCGCCACGGCCCAGGTCGCCGGTGGCGTGCCTGCGATGTGCGACGGCGTGACCCAAGGCACCAGCGGCATGGAGCTCAGCCTGTTCAGCCGGGACGTGATCGCCATGGGTACGGCGATAGCGCTCTCGCACGACATGTTCGACGCGGCGCTGATGCTGGGCGTGTGCGACAAGATCGTGCCGGGCCTGCTGATAGGCGCCCTGCAGTTTGGCCACCTGCCCACGGTCTTTGTGCCCGCCGGGCCCATGACTTCCGGCATCCCGAACAAGGAAAAAGCCTATGTGCGGGAGCAGGCCGCGCAGGGCCTGGTCGGCCGTGATGCCTTGCTGGATTCCGAGTTCAAGTCCTACCACAGCCCCGGCACCTGCACCTTTTACGGCACGGCCAACAGCAACCAGCTGCTGCTCGAGGCCATGGGCCTGCATGTGCCCGGTACCGCCTTTGTGAACCCGGGCAACGCCCTGCGCGAGGAACTCACGCGCGAAGCAGCGCGCACCGTGCTGGGCATCGTCAAGGAAAAACGCTTTGCACCTATAGGCCTGATCGTCGACGAAAAAGCCATCGTCAATGCGATGGTCGCCTTGCTGGCCACGGGCGGCTCGACCAACCACTTGATCCATTGGGTGGCCGTGGCGCATTCGGCCGGCATCGTGATCGATTGGAACGATTTTTCCGATCTCTCGGACGTGGTGCCGACGCTGGCCCACGTCTACCCCAACGGCAGCGCCGACGTGAACCAGTTCCAGGCCGCCGGCGGCCCCGGGCTCATCATCCGCGAACTGCTGGACGCGGGCTTCATGCATGAAGACGTGCTCACGGTGCGCGAAGGCGGCATCCGCGAATACACACGCGAGCCGTCAATGGCCGGTGCCGCACTCGCCTGGCACGAACTGGGTGCGTCCAAGGATGAGTCCATCGTTCGTCCTGCCGCCAAACCTTTCAGCGCCACCGGCGGCCTCAAGCTGCGGCCAACGGCATGCCCGAGTTGCACAAGCTCACGCCGCCGTTGGCGGTGCTGCAAGGCAAGGGCTTCAAGGTCGCGCTGGTCACCGACGGCCGCATGAGCGGCGCCTCGGGCAAGGTGCCGGCCGCCATCCATGTGTCGCCCGAAGCGGCTGCCGGCGGCCCGCTGGCCCGGGTGCGCGACGGCGACGTGATTCGTGTCGATGCCGTCACCGGTGAACTGAAGGTACTGGTGGCCGAAGCGGAATGGGCCGCGCGGCCTGTGGAAACCATGCCCACCGGCTTGCGCGCTGGCAATGCCGTCGGCATGGGCCGTGAACTGTTTACCGGCATGCGCCGCCACGCGCTGACGGCTGAAGAAGGAGCTCTATCGTGGATGTGAACATCAATCTCAGCGGCAAGCTGACCGCCCTGCAGGTGATGCAGGATGCGCCGGTGATTCCCGTCATCGTGCTCACCGACGCCAAACAGGCCGTGCTGCTGGCACGCGCGCTGGTAGCCGGCGGCATCCGCATGCTCGAAGTCACGCTGCGCACGCCGCAGGCGCTGGCCTGCATCGAAGCCATCGCGCGCGATGTGCCGGAGGCCGTGGTCGGCGCGGGCACGGTGCGCAGCGCCGCCGACGCCCAGGCCTGCGCCATGGCCGGCGCGCGTTTTGCCGTGAGCCCGGGCTACACCCACGCCATGGGCCAGGCCTGCCGCGATGCCGGCCTGCCGCTGTTGCCCGGCGTTGCCACCGGCAGCGAAATCATGATGGCCCAGGAAGACGGCCTGACCGAACTGAAGTTTTTCCCCGCGATGCAGGCCGGCGGCCCGGCCATGCTGAAAGCCTGGAGCGGCCCCTTCGGCGACGTGCGCTTTTGCCCCACGGGCGGTGTCTCCACGGCGAACGCCGCGGAATTTTTAAGCCTGCCGAATGTGATCTGCGTGGGCGGCTCCTGGCTCACGCCCGGCGATGTGCTGGCGCGCGGCGACTGGGCGCAGGTGACGGCGCTGGCGCAGCAGGCCTGCCGGCTGCAGCGCAACGACGGCTGAGCGGCGGGGTTTGCCGCAGCTCGGTGGCACACACCGATAAAGGGGGACGCGCGGCGGGAATTGGTTAGTATCGATCGACTACCAAGGACCTCCGCATGTTTGCTTCCGCGATGCGCCATGGCGCTGTGTTTGTGTGCCTGGCCCTTGCCGCCGTGGCGGCCCCCGCCCAGACGGAGACTTCTCCTTTCGTTGAAAGCTTCAGCCCGCAGGGCGAAATACGCTCGCTTCAGCAGGTAGCGGTGCGCTTCAGCCAGGACATGGCGAAGCTGGGCGAGGCCGACGCAAGCCCGCCTGTTGTCCTCAGTTGCGAAGGCACGGCGCTGCCTGCCCTCACCATGCGCTGGGTGGATACACGGCGCTGGGTGGCCGAGTTCAAGACGACCCTGCCGGCAGGCATACGCTGCCAGGCGCAATTGCGCGAAGGCCTGCAATCGCTGGCCGGGGTGGCGCTGCGCCAGCCGCGGCAAGCCTGGAGCTTCACCACCGGCGGGCCCAAGGTGGACTGGTCTGAACCGGCCGAGGGCGCCCGCATCAAGGAGGACCAGGTTTTCCTGCTGCATGCCAGCGCCGCGACGAGCCGCGATGCTTTGACGCAGGGCCTGCGCTGTGTCGTGGGTACGGTGCAGCATCCCGTCAAAGTGCTTTCGGTCGAGCGGGCACGCGAGGAATACCAGCCGGCCGCCCAGCGGCGGCAGTACCAAGTCCCGCTTTTTTCGGAGGCTGATACGTTTGCGGTCAGCTGCGCGCAGCCGCTGCCAAACGGCGCACCGGTGCGGCTGTTGTGGGGCAAGGATATTGCCTCGCAGCAGGGCGTGAGCAGCCGCGACGATCAATCGCTGGGAAACTACACCGTGCGGCCGATGCTGCGCGCGGACCTGCGCTGCGTGCAGCTCGATGCCACCGAAGGTTGTGACCCGCGGCAGCCCATCCGGCTCGAGTTCACCGAGGAGGTGGCGCTGTCCTGGTTGAAGCAGGTCGTGGTCCGGGATGCCGCTGGTGCGGCACTCCCGGTCAAGGTGGAGCGCAGCTGGAACAGTCAGGACCAGGGCCGTTCGGTGGCCACCGAACGCTCACCCTCCATCCCGGTGCCAGCGGAAAACTCGGTGCTGGTGGTGACCCTGCCCGAAGGCCTGGTCGACGTCGATGGCCGAAGGCTGTCGAATCGGGATGCGTTTCCCTGGCGCGCGAAAACCTCCACGCTGCCGCCCTATGTGGGTTTTGCGAAAAGCAGCGGCGTGCTGCCCTTCGAGGCCGGCAAACCCGCGCTATGGCCGCTGGCGGTGCGGCGCACCGAGAAGGCCGTGCCGGTGAAGCTGATGCGGATTGGCGGCGAGAGCCTGGACGGCAAGGCGCCGGGCGATGCACTGGCGGTGCGGGCGGCAAGCTCGGCAAGTGCCCTGGCGCTGTGGCGGAGCATGCAAGACTGGCCGCAGGCTTATGAGACGCCGCCGCGGCCTTACCCCATCATCGCGCAGCAGAACCGGGACTGGGCGGGCAGCAGCCTGCAGAACGTGCCCACGCAGGGCGCCGCCATGGAATTCGTGCCGTTGGCCCTGGCCGAGCCCGGCTTGTACCTGGCGGAGGCTCACAGCAGCGCCTTCGCCGGGCAGATGGCCGGCGCGGCGGGCGCGCCCGGTTCAGAGCAGCGGGGGCCCCAGCAGCGCGCGGCCCTGGTCGTGGTGACCAACCTCAACATCAGCACGCGCATAGGTCACGGCGGCGAGTCCCTGGTCTGGGTTACCGCGCTGGACAGCGGCTTGCCGGTGGCCGGCGTGTCGGTCGACGTGATGAGCTGCAAGGGACGCGCGCTGGCCCAGGGCGACACCGATGCGAACGGCCTGCTCAGGATCAGCCAGCCCCTGACCGGATTGCCCCAGGCTGACACCTGCGCCGACCGCTATGGGCAGGGCCGGGACAGGGTGCTCGTGGTTGCGCGCAAGGGCAAGGACCTTGCCTTGCTGGTCGATGACAGTGGCAGCTACCGCTACAACTATGGCAGCCTGTCGAGCATAGGCCACACCATCCTGGACCGCATGCTCTTCAAGGCGGGCGATACGGTCCACATGCAGCACCTTGTGCGAAAGCGGCTTGCCGCCGGCTTTGGAAATTTCCCGGCCGGGACGGGCAAGGTCGACCTGCATTTTGAGCGCGAGTTGGTGGCGTCCCTGCCGCTGGCCTGGGATGCGGCGGGCCAGGCCCTCAGCCAATGGACGGTACCGGCCAATGCCAGGCTGGGAACCTACAGGGCCACTGTGACCGGCCCGGATGGATCCACCCACGGCATGTATTTTGTGGTGGAAGAATTCCGCGCCCCGGTGTTCGAAGCCGCGCTCACGGGCAAGGCCGTCTGGCGCGCCGGGAAACAAAGCCTGCCTGCGACGCTGAGCCTGGCTTTCATGGCCGGCGGCGCGGCGGCGCAGCACAAGGTCGAGCTTCAGGGCCGCTATATGTTCTATGCGACAGCACCGGTGCAGGGCTACAGTTTTGCTGATGTGCTGTTGCCGAAGGCGTGGGAACCGCCTTTCAAACCCATCCCGTCACGGCTCGATGCCAAGGGTAGGAGGCTGCTGCTTGTCGAGCCGCCGGTGTTCGACCGTCCCGCCACGCTGCTTGCCGAGATGAAGTTCGCCGACCCCAGCGGCGAGGTGCAGACCATCGCACAGCGCTTTGTTCTCTGGCATTCGGACACCCGGCTTGGCGTACGTGTGGCGGCTCGGCCGGATGTGGCAAAAGGCACGGCTGTCGCGGTCGTGCATGGCCTGGTCCTGGATGCCGACGACAAGCCGCTGGCCGGGCGCAAAGTCGCCGTGTCCGTGCGGCCGGCCTGGCAGATCTATGAGGGCGGCTCCAGGATTGAGCTGGCCGGTAACGAGCAGGCGGTCTGCGGGGCGCAGACGGACCTCAGGGGTCAGATCGAATGCGAGGCGGCCGCGATGCCTGCCTTGCCCGAGCCGCGCGAACGCGCAAGTCCCGGCTGGCTGTTCCGCATCCAGGGCAGCGACGGCGCCGGCAAGGCGATCAGCAGCAGCGTGTTCGTGAACCAGTACGAATTGCATCCGCGCAACGAGCAGTTGCTGGCACTGGCCGGCACACAGCCGGTGGATGCGGTGCAGCCCGTGCAGATCTCGGTGCGCGCGCCCTTTCTGCCGGCGACGCTGTTGTTGACGGTCGAGCGCGAAAGCGTGCTGGACACAGCCGTCTACACGCTGACGCAGCCGGTCACCACGCTGCCGATCACGGTGCGGCCTGAGCAGGCCCCGAATGTGCAGGTCCACGCGCGCTTCATGCGCGGCCTGGCCGGCTTGCCCGATCCGGTGGAAGGCAAGGCGCAGCCGCTTGCCAACAACGCGGTACTGAGCGTCGGCATTCAACCCACGGTGTTCGCGCTGGACGTCAAGGTCGAACCCGCGAAGGCCATCCTGCCGCCGCGCACGGCGGTGAGCGTGAAGGTCACCGCCGTTCAGCGCAGGGACCAGAGGCCAGCAGCCGGCGCGAAGCTCACAGTGCTGGCGGTAGACGAGGCCCTGCTGGCGCTGAGCCCAAACCCCAGCTGGAATCTGCTGGGCGCCATGATGCGTCCGCGCGCCATCCAGGTCCATGGTTCGGGCCTTGAGAGCCAACTGGCACGTTCGCTCACATTCGGTGCCCAACCCGCCTTTTGGCCCAGCGACGACCGGGGCCGTTTTGTGAGCCCGTCCAACGCGCCGGCCGCGCCAGCGGCTGCATCGATGCGCACCTCGGACGGATCGGAAGGCGCGGAAGGTGCCGCGGTGCGCAACCAGTTCAGCACGCTGGCGTTCTGGACCACTGAAGTAGTGCTGGACGCGCAAGGCGAGGCATTGGTGACGGTGCCTTTTAACGACAGCCTGACACGCTGGCGCGTCATCGCCATTGCGCAGCAGGGCGAGCAGCAGTTCGGCAYCGGCGATGCCGGTGTGCAAACCACGCAACCGGTGCAGATCTTCTCGGGGCTGCCGCCGGTGGTGCGCAGCGGTGACCGGCTGGTCCAGCAGGTCACGGTCCGCAACGGCGGACCTGCTGCCGTGTCCCTGCAACTCAAGGCCCGGGTTGCGTTGAAGACCGGTACTGTGGCTGCGGAAGCAAAAACCATTGCCGCGGAGCGCACGCTCCGCCTGGCGCCGGGGCAGTCGCAGCCGGTCTCCTGGAGCATGGTAGTGCCGCAAGGCGCCAGCGCGCTGGTCTGGCGCATTTCGGCCGCCATGCCGGACGGCCGCGTGGCCGATTCCATGGACGTCGAGCAGGCCGTGCTGCCGGCGCTTCCCGTCACGGTGCGCCAGGCCACACTGCTGCAAGTCAATGGCCTGGCCAGCCTGCCCGTGGTGATGCCGTCCAACGCGCAGCCGCAGTCGGCCGTGGTCGGCGTGGCCTTGCAGGACAGCCTGGTCGATGCGTCGCTGGCGGGGGTGCGGCAATGGATGGCCGCCTACCCGCACGCCTGCCTGGAACAGGACAGCAGCAAGGCCGTGGTGGCCGGGGATGTGAAAGCCTGGGACAGGCTCATGGGCGACCTTCCGCGCTACCTGGACGCCAACGGGCTGGCCCGGTATTTCCCCGAAAACAGCCTGGCCGGCAGCGAGACGCTGACCGCGCACCTGCTGGACGTGGCCGCCGCCAAAGGTTGGGCCATCCCGGCCGCTTCGCGTACGCGCATGCTGGCGGGCTTGCAGAAAATCCTTCGGGGCCAGCTGCCGGGCCAGGACTGGATGCCCAGCGGCAGCGACCCGGTCGCCCGGCAGCTGTCCCTGCAGGCCACGCTGATCGAGCAGCGCACGCTGAGCAACACGGCGGCGCTGCCGGTGCGGCCGGAAGACCCGGGAAGCCTGCCCACGGTCGCACTTACCGATTGGGCGCGTGCCTTGCTGGCGCAGGCGCCTGAATCGCGCTCCGTCGCCGACCTGGATGCCGCCGCGGCGCTGTTGCGCAGCCGCTACGACGTGCAGGGGACACGCCTGAACTGGCGCAATGAAGAGCGCGAGAACTGGTGGTGGTTTATGTGGAGCGGCGACCTGGCCGCCGCGCGCACGGCGCTGGTGCTGCAGCAATGGCAAGCGATAGACCCGGGCTGGAAAGACGATGTGCCGCTCGTCATCACGGGCCTGACAGGCCGCCAGCAGCAGGGGCGCTGGTCGACCACGGCGGCGAACGCCTGGGCCACGATTGCCTTGCAGCGTTTTGCCGCCGGCGTTGAGAAAGGGCCTGTCAGCGGAAGCACACAGCTGAGCCTGGCGGGCGAGCCGAAAGCGGCCCGCACAGTGGCGTGGCCCAAGCCGCCCGAGGCGCTGCTGCGGCTGGAGCCGAAGCCCAGTGGCGACAAGCTGCTCATCACGCACCAGGGCAGCGGCGCGCCGTGGGCGACGGTAAGCATCAAGGCCGCGGTGCGCCTGGACAAACCCCATAACGCCGGCATGCGGGTCGAAAAAACCATCACGGCCGTGGAGCAGAAGGTCAAAGGCCAGTGGTCGGTGGGCGATGTGGCACGGATACGGCTGACCATGCATTCGCAGGCCGACCTGACCTGGGTCGTAGTGCATGACCCCGTGCCTTCGGGCGCCACCATACTGGGCCGCGGCCTGGGGCGCGAAAGCGCACTCGCCCAGCGAGACCCCCAAAACACCGGCGCCGCCTGGCCCTCCTATGTCGAGCGCGCGGCGGACAGCTACAAAGGCTACTACCGGTGGGTTCCCCGCGGAAGCTGGAGCACGGAGTACTCGGTGCGCATCAATAACGCCGGCGAATTCAGGTTTCCCGCAACACGGCTCGAGGCCATGTATGCGCCTGAAATTTTCGCGGAGACGCCGAATGCGGAATGGGTCGTCAAAGAGGGGCCTGCGCGCCGCTGAGATGCGGCCCCTGCAAGTGCAGCGCAATTGAGGACAGGGGTTGTAGAGTCTGGAGCCGTTCACAAAACCCAGCGAAGCGGTCCTGGCTAGGCGCGTCGCCGCAGACAGTGCTACAAGCACGGCAAGGCGGCGCAACAACGCCAGGAGGGTTTTGTGAGCGGCTCTTAGCGCAGGCCCGCGCCTGCGGCGTTTTCGGCGCGCTGGATCAACTCGATCTTGTAGCCGTCCGGGTCCGTCACAAAGGCGATCACGGTGGTGCCGCCCTTGACCGGGCCGGCTTCACGCGTCACGTTGCCGCCCGCGGCCTTGATCTTTTCGCAAGCCGCGTACGCGTCCGGTACACCCAGTGCGATGTGGCCAAAGGCCGTGCCCATGTCGTAGCTTTCGGTGCCCCAGTTGTAGGTCAGCTCGATCTCGGCATGCTCGGGGTTGTTGCCGTAGCCGACAAAGGCCAGGCTGTATTTGTACTCGGGGTTCTCCGAGGTGCGCAGCAGTCTCATGCCCAGCACCTGGGTGTAGAAGTCGATGGAGCGCTGGAGATTGCCAACGCGCAGCATGGTGTGTAGGAGTCGCATCGGGCGATTATCCTGCGCTGCGCGCGAACGTGCACGGGCCGCGTCCCATGGCCCTGGGCTACGTGCCGTTTAGGGCCGCCGCCTTTCGAGCAGCTCGAAGACCGCCATGCCGGCCAGCATGGCAAGCACAAACACGGCGGCTTTGGGTTCACCCATGCCAAGCGCCACCAGCCCCGGGCCGGGGCAGAAACCGGCAAGCCCCCATCCCACGCCGAAAAGAACGCTACCGGCCAGCAGCCTGCGATCCACAGGGCCTGCGGCCGGCAGTTTCATATCGGCGCCCAACAGGGAACAGCGCCTTTTTTTAGCCAGCAGGAAAGCGAAGAAGCCCACGGCAATGGCGCCGGCCATGACAAAGGCCAGCGACGGATCCCATGGGCCTGCAAGGTCCAGGAAGCCGAGAACCTTGGCGGGATTGGCCATGCCCGAGACGATCAGGCCCAGGCCGAACACCAGGCCGGCCAGCAGGGAGGACAGTATCAACATGGTCCTTCTCCTAAAGCTTGAACAGGTGGCGCGCCAGGAACACCACGGCAAAACCGGCCCCCATGAAGGTCACCGTGGCCGCCAGCGAACGCGGCGACAGCCTTGAAAGCCCGCACACACCATGGCCGCTGGTGCAGCCCGCGCCATAACGCGTGCCGACACCTACCAGCAAACCGGCGGCGACCAGCACGCCGTAAGCGGCGTCCACCTGCACGCGAGGCAAGGCCGAGAACATGCCATAGGCCAGCGGCGCACCCATCAGGCCGGCGATAAAGGCCACGCGCCAACCTATGTCGCCGCGCATCGGTCTGAGCAGTCCGCCCAGAATCCCGCTGATGCCGGCGATGCGCCCGTTGAGCAGCACGAACATCGCGGCGGCCAGGCCTATGAGCAGGCCGCCCGCCAGTGCGGGCCAGGGTGTGAAGGCGCTCCAGTCCAGGGTCATCGTTGGCCTCCTTCGGGGCAGTACAGGCGGTAGAGCAGCGCCAGGATTTCCAGCGTCCCGGGTTCGGCCACGCGGTAATAAATGTTCTTGCCGTCCCGGCGCGGGGTGATCACGCCTTCATTGCGCAGCACGCCGAGCTGCTGCGAGAGCGTGGGTTGGCGTATGCCCAGGTCCTGCTCGAGCTCGCTCACGCAGCGCTCGCCCTGCGAAAGCTGGCAGAGCAGCAGCAGGCGGTCTTCATTGGCCAGTGCCTTCAGTGCACCCACGGCTTGCGCGGCAGCCTTGCGAAGTTGCCCGGTGTCTAAAACTGGAGAGGATGAAGTCATGGCTATGCGCTGGGGATTGCTTGATGGGACTGCTTGATGGGACTGCTTGATGGGACTGCTTGATATTATATGTAAATATATAATGTAGTGACACACGCCTTGAATGAAGGAACCCGGTCCATGCAAATCCCGCTCGATCCCCAGGCTTTTTTTGATACCGCGACCGGGACTGTCACCTATGTCGTGGCGGATCGGGGCACGGGACAGGCGGCCATCATCGACCCGGTGCTCGGCTATGACTTCAAGTCGGGGCGCACCAGCACGGAGCTGGCTGACCATGTGTTGGCCCATGTGGAGCAACAAGGCCTTCACGTCGGGTGGATTCTGGAAACCCATGCACACGCCGACCATCTGTCGGCAGCCCATTACCTGAAGGCGCGCACCGGCGGCCAGATTGCCATTGGCGAACACATACGCACCGTACAGTCCACGTTCAAGAAAATCTTCAACCTGGAGTCTTTATTCGCACCGGACGGCAGCCAGTTCGACCACCTGTTCAAGGACGGCGAGATATTCGCGATAGGCGATGTGGAGATGACCGCGCTGCACGTGCCTGGCCACACGCCCGCGGACATGGCCTACCTGGCGGGTGACGCGGTGTTTGTGGGCGATACGCTCTTCATGCCCGACGTGGGGACCGCGCGCGCGGATTTCCCTGGCGGCGACGCCCGCCAGCTGTACCGCTCCATCGGCAAGCTGCTGCGATTGCCGGCGCAGACGCGGGTCTTCGTCTGCCACGACTATCCGCCTGGCGAACGCGCGCCTCAATGGGAAACGACGGTGGACGAGCAGCGCAAGGCCAACATCCACGTGCGTGACGGTATTTCCGAAGATGCTTTTGTGGCCATGCGCTCGGCCAGGGACGCCACGCTCGAAATGCCCACGCTGATGCTTCCTTCCATCCAGGTCAATATCCGCGCGGGCGGCCTGCCGCCGGCTGAGGACAACGGCGTGAGTTACCTCAAGATTCCGGTCAATGCGTTGGGAATTGCCTAGCTCCTCATCGATGCGCTGGCGCGCTTTTTTTCGGCTGATACCAGAGCGAGATGGCATCGGTTCGTGCAGAAGCGTCCGGCCCACATCGTCATTGTGGTTTGTTGGGACAAACTCCCGTAGTGGGGATAGCCAGTGGTCTTTGGCTTTTCCTCGCGGGCCCCGTATTGATACAGTAACTCGAGTAACTACTGGCTTGCGGTTCGGATCCGATTCATCAGTCATCGAAAACCGTGAATGCCGCGATTGCAGGGTGTTATGTACTTCCAGATTGGAGCGCTAAATTGCTGGTCAGTCCCTTATTGTCGGAAATCCCGAATATTCGTCACGGCTTCGGCAACCTGGCCGAGCCATTGCCGCCATTTGCCGCTCCGTATTGGGATGACCGCCCTGTCAAGACGCAAGTCCATGGCGTGCGGATCTGCTCCGTCCACGAAAAGAAAAGCGAGGTTGGGGAAGCCGACGGGCTTTTTACGGCAACGGCCAACTTGCTTCTGACGCTTGCCAACGCGGATTGTTTTCCTGTTTTACTGGCGCGCTCGGATGGCTCGGCCGTCATGGCAATTCATGTGGGCTGGCGAGGGGCCTTGGGTGGGATCGTGAAGGAGGCCGCGGACCTGATATCCAGAAACGGGGATCACCCCCAAAACTGGGTCGCGGCACTTGGGCCAGGCGCGCGCCCTTGTTGTTATGAAGTGTCTGCGGAATTGGTCGAAAGATTTGCCGCCAGATTTCCCTTGCCCAGGCACATGATTGAACCGACCCATCGGAAACTGGATCTCCCGTCGTTGATAGGGTGGCAATTGCAGGCGTGTGGATTCGGTGCGTTCTCGGATGTCAACGCGTGCACCATTTGCAGCACGGTGATGGACGAAAAAGGAAACACGCAGCCAGGCTTTCTCAGCTACAGAAGGGGCTGCGGAAAATCCGTTCAACGATCCGCGATCGTCAAGGTGTAGGTGACGGGCATCTAACAGCGCCTGCCACGGCGCGCTGAAGCGCATCTGATACACCGGCTTGTGTTGCGAAGTTCGTCAAGCCGGCGGCCTCTTCCTCGCTTTGCAAATAGAGCCGGTGCATGGGAAAGCGTTGAAACAGCGAAAGGTGTCCTTCATAAGACCGAGTGTCGCCACGTGAGGGATAAGCCGACGCCCATTCAAGGAGCCTGGCAAGCCCAGCCTCGGATTGGGCTCTTCCCATATGAGCTTTACTTTCTGATCCTCTAGCCAATAAGCGTTGCCGACAAACCGGCCACTCGATATTGAGCCAGATCAGCGCTTGCGCATCCTCGAGAAAGGGCGCGGCCAGCTCACCAAAAACGCCTTCTACAACCCACCCCGGCATGGTCCTGCTTTGTGCTGTCAGCGATGCAATTTCCCCGTCGGACCGCCTTTCGTCGAAGCCGCCAGGCAACCAGAATAATTCGTCTAGATGAATGATGGGGACCGATGCAAGTGCGGCAAGCCGTGTGGCAAGCCATGTTTTTCCACTTCCGCTGTTTCCGATGATCACGATTTTCATCAATGCCTTATAGACGAATTCGCCATCGTCTTCGCCGATAGCAGGGAGGATGGCCTGGCTGATTGAAGGGGGCAAGTCTCTACGTCACGAGTGCCCGAAAGACGGCCTCAATGCACCGTGCATTGTTGGCAAAGGTGAGTAACGCAAGAGATTCAGATTCGCTGCACCAACGAAATGCCTTGTGTTCGTGYGAGAGCTTGGGTCGGACTTTCCCTGGGACCACCGCATAGAAAACTTTTTCCAGCACCTGCACGGGTTCTGGCCCGTAGGTTTCACGCCATTCCGGCCTGATGGGAAAAACCTGCTCGAAACCGGTGTCGCTTGCGGACGTGAGTTTGATGGCGGTTTCTTCATGCACTTCACGGATCGCCGCTGCCTCGAAGGACTCACCGGGTTCCAGTGCGCCGGAAACGCCTTGCCAGAAGTCCGGCAAAGCGAGTTCCGGCCGCGCGTTGCGCTGCAGCAGGAGAACTGACCAGGCGGCTTCGTGCCTGGCAACAAGAAATACCTGGACGGAGAACGGGAGCCTCATCCGGGACATTGCGCTACGAGGCCAGGATGGCCCAGCGTTCGTGGTCTCGCCAGCGGCCACCGATCTTCAGGTATCGCGGCGAATACCCTTCTTGCGCGAATCCGCACGACGCGACCAGGGCAATGGAAGCCGCATTCTCCGGCTGGATATTCGCTTCCAGGCGGTGCAGCTTGAGTGACTTGAATGCGTGCCCCACGGCGGCCCGCAGGCCCTTGCGCATGAGGCCTTGCCGCTCATGCCCCGCGAAAGCGTAATAGCCGAGGTAGCCACTGCGAAACAGGCCCAGGATGATATTCGTGACATTGACGACACCCACCAGAGCGTGGGTGTCGCGGCGGCAGACAAGGAAAGCGCTATTGGTGGGCAAGCCCATGCGTTCGATGTAGGCGCGAAACAGGGCCGGTGTGTCCGGCGCGGTCGTCCATGGGTGATGCAGCTTGCGGCTGGCGCGCGCCGCGGAAAGAAACGCGCGCTCGTCGGCAAGGACAGGGCGGCGAACATAGATTACGGCGCTCAATGTAGGTGCATCCATGGCGGCTCTGAAGGAAGGGGCAGGCCGGATTCTAGACCTGCAAGGCAAACGGCCCGCAACGCGGGCGGCGCACGATGTTGATGCTCAGCCGGCCGTGGTGCAGGCACGGCCCGCGGGCATCATGGTGCGCACGGGGCAGGGTTTTTTCAAGTGGCTAGAGAATCTTGGAGCATCCGGCGGATGCCGTCTGCACCGGCACTGTTTCAGAAACCCGGGCATTGGAGGGAATGATTTCCTCCACGATGACCTCGCAAACCTTTGCGAACTCCCTTCCGACGTTCGTTGAGCCATAACGTGCCAGATAGTCGCGGCCCGCTTGCGGTACAAAATAAGCTGTCACATTGCAGGACATACTGAACCGGCCAAAATTGCGGGTACCCACGAATCTGACGCCCAATGGGGCGCCAACCGGGATGTTGTGCTCAAAGACCCCGATGGATGAATGTTTGGTGTCGGGCATTCCGATCACTTTTGACGGGGGTGGCTTGCCCGCCTTGATGGCCGACAGGGGATCAAAGTAGCCCAGCGTTGACGTTTTACCGTTGCCCGAGCACTCCACCAAGTTGGCTTCGACGGGTTCACCGGCAGACGAGATGACGCGTAGCCGGGCGTGGGCTTGTCCCTCTTTGGGACCTTCGTACATCGCAGCGCAACCAGACAAGGCAACGAGAATAAACGGGATGAGTAGCAGCCGCACAGTTGATTCCTCAAGGCATGGATGTTTAAGGTTGAACCTGAGCGCGCAGTGATACAGCGTGCTTGCAACACGCCGAAATCCTAAAGTGCTTCCCTGTGTAAGGGTGTACTTTTCTTGAGCTTTCGTGGTGCAGAGCCGTGCGATTCGGCATTCACGCCACAGTCTTGTAGCTGGCTCCGCAGCGTGGCCGTGGGTCATGCCGCCAGGCTACTTTTGCCCCGGCACCTCAAACACCAGGCAGGTCGTGGTCGCATGCGCATACAGCTTGCCGTCCGGCCCGACGATGCGGCCTTCGGCGGTGGCCAGCTGGCGGCCGCAGTGGATCACGGTGCCTATGGCGCGCAGCGGCCCGGTCTTGTGCGAGGCGGCGCGCACGATGTTGAGGCTCAGTTCGGCCGTGGTGTAGGCCCGGCCCGCGGGCATCATGGTGTGCACGGCGCAGCCCACGGCGGAGTCCAGCAGCGTGGCGTACCAGCCGCCGTGCACCGTGCCCAGCGGGTTGTAGTGCTTGAGCTGCGGCGTGCCCTGGAACACGGCCTTGCCGGGCTCGACCTCGATCAGCGCAAAGTCCAGGGTCTCGGCGATGTAAGGATAGGGCAGTTTGCCGGCCAGCATGGCGGTCATCACCTCCATGCCGGTTTTGCCGGCCACGTCTTCCGGCCGTGCCAGGCCTGGCCTGCCGCCGCCTTTTTCCATGCGGTCGCGCACCGCGGCGCTCTGTTCCATCCACTGAGCCAATGTTTCTTGTGGGGTCATGGTGTTCATAAGTGTTGCATATGCAATAGTTGTAGCTACAATCAAATTATGAACGAGAARACCCGCCTGTCAACCCAGGCCGAACTCAAAGTGCAGGGCTGCACCAATGTCAAGCTGCGGCAGCTGATGCGCCGCGTCGCGCACCACTACGACCTTGAAATGACCAAGGCGGGCTTGAAGACCACGCAGTACTCGCTGTTGACCTATGTACTCAAGCTGGGCCCCATGCGGCCCGGCGAGCTGGCGCGCGGCATGAAGATGAGCGCCTCCACCTTGACGCGCAACCTCAAGCCGCTGATAGACGCCGGCTGGATAGAGCTCACCGCGGGCAGTGACGCGCGCAGCCGCACCGTGGTGCTCACCGACGC
This sequence comes from Polaromonas sp. P1_G2, assembly GCF_056405515.1. Lineage (NCBI taxonomy): Bacteria > Pseudomonadati > Pseudomonadota > Betaproteobacteria > Burkholderiales > Comamonadaceae > Polaromonas > Polaromonas sp. P1_G2. Next base: position 1,249 of record NZ_JBFUBY010000084.1, on the reverse strand, counting down.
GGGCCGCGCCAAACGCGAAGAAGCCCGCGCGCGCTGGAAGGCCGCACAGGAGCAGCTCAACGCGCTGCTGGGCGTCGAAAGGGTGCTGGCGCTGCACACACTGATCAATGAATCCCTGGAACTTTTATCCCCCATCGAATCAGGAGCCGACGATGAATAAACCCCTGCCTTCCAGTTCCGCCGCTGCGGCTTCACCCCCCGCCGCCCGCCATATCGCCATGTGGCTGGTGCTGCTGGCGGCCGGCGGCACTTTTGCCCTGACCATGGGCGTGCGCCAGACCATGGGCCTGTTCCTCTCGGCGCTCAATACCTCGACCGCGCTGGGCATAGGGCCGGGCTGATCTTTGCGATCGGCGTGCTGGCCGCGGGAGGCGCCGGCATGGCCGGCCCCTCGGTGCTGATGGCCGCAAGCACACGGCTGGTGGCGCCGGAAAAGCGCGGCCTGGCCACGGGCATCGTCAACGCCGGCGGCTCCTTCGGCCAGTTCGCGATGGCGCCGATTGCCATCGGCCTCACCGCCGCGGTCGGCTGGGCCAGCGCGATGCAGTGGCTGGGCGCGCTGGTGCTGCTGGCTGTGCCGGCGGTGCTGGTGCTCAAGGGCAACTCGAAAGCGCTGGCGGCGCAGGCCGCTGCGGCCTCAGGCACCAAAGCGCTCAGTGCGCGCCAGGCCGTCAGCCAGGCGATCGCCACACCCAGCTACCGTTACCTGGCCGCCGGCTTTCTGGTCTGCGGTTTTCATGTGGCCTTCCTGGCCACCCACCTGCCGGGCGTGGTGGCGGCCTGCGGCCTGCCGCCTGAAATCGGCGGCTGGTCGCTGGCGATGATTGGCCTGTTCAACATCGTCGGCAGCCTGTCCATGGGTTGGGCCGTGGGGCGGTGGCGCATGAAGTCGCTGCTGGCCCTGCTGTACGCGACGCGTGGACTGGCCGTGCTCGTCTTCCTGCTGGCGCCCAAGACACCGGCCGTGATGCTGATCTTTGCCGCCGTCATGGGCGTGACCTTCCTGTCGACCGTTCCGCCCACAGTGGGCCTGGTCGCGAAGATGTTCGGCACGGCCAACATGGCCATGCTGTTCGGCGTGGTCATGCTGTCGCACCAGGTGGGCGGCTTCCTGGGCGCCTTCCTGGGTGGTTATGTGTTCCAGGCCACGGGCAGCTACGACTGGGTCTGGTATATCGACATCGTGCTGGCCGTTGGCGCCGCGCTGGTGAACCTGCCGATCCGCGAGGCGCTGTTGCCGAGGCAGATG
>NZ_JBFUBY010000083.1:0-16158 GCF_056405515.1 Polaromonas sp. P1_G2 | reverse complement strand
ATACACGTCCGACCAGGCAACCGTTTTGAATAATCTCGAAATTTCGATTCGGAATATTGGCGGACATGATGGAATTCCAAGAGGTGCAAAACTAATTGCTGAAAATCAAGGCAGCCGCCAAGGATGCCTGCAAGGTTTACGTAGCTTCCACGAATACAAGTCGATTCATGCATGGTTTTCACAGCAAGACATTGAAAGCCTCAAACGCCATGCCTACATCGCTACCAAGCTGTTTTACATTCACAGTAAGGAATTTGAGCCCCGCGGCATGACGAGAGAGAGTGAATATTTCTACGCTTTAGTGAGTGACCACGCGCCTTTGATTGATTGGTTCATGCGCCTGGAACCTACCTCTCCAGATGGGCTAAAAATGATCAACAATCTCGACGATCATTTCTATCGCCATTTTCAAATGACATTGGCCTTGCAAGGTCGCTGGAAGGACTTGACTGAAAGAGCCGAGCGATTTCTACGAGATATTCCGGTAAAAATGAAGTTGTTCGCAGTTGATCAGCGCTTCTATCTCGCACTTGCACAGGGAAATATAGAAGGTATGCGAGAAGCACTGATCGAACTAACCAGCCCTAAAGGTGCAAAAGCGCGAAACAAAGTTGAAGCGCAGAGCTTCGCTTTTCCCTGCGCCTTTATTGGGTGCTACGCCACCATGTACGCCAAGATCGCATGGCGGCATGGTTATGCACTTGAGCTTGATACGCCGCTCATTCCAAGAGAATGGTTGCCGACTCGACCGCTGGAAAAATATGAAGACCTGTATCCCTTCATGCGGGAATACGACACCGATAGCGCGTTGCCGCCACCAGGCAACGAGTAATCGATTCAACATTTGACCTGAACCTGTGGGGTGCCATCGAAATCTGAGCCGGGTTGAGACCGAATTTCCATCCAAACCTGAACCAAGCAGTCCCTGCTCTGTTAGTTTAAAAGCAGGGAAATCCAGAAGCGAAAACTACATCGTGACCAAAGAGTACGGATCAGGAGTTGAGGGAAAGATTGGATCAGGCTTCAACGCAATTCAACAAGTCACGGACACCGTGAAGATCGATTTCTTAACCGCTAGCCAATTGGCGACCGCATTCCTTGAGCGGCTATCTGTCGAGCCGGAGGGGGTGCCGTATGTTCTGCTCGACTCCTTTATCCGAGAAGATGATGAAGGGTGGTACTTTCCCTATCAGTCTGCTAGCTTTGTGTTGAATGGAAATTTTGGCGATTCCCTTATTGGAAATTGGCCGATATTCGTGAGTCGAAGCGGCGACTATGTCGGGCCTCGCCGACCTGGAATGCAGTGGGCGTAGGGGATTTGTGACATTCAGTTAGTGCGTCGGCTCCAGGTGACGCGCCTCATAAAGTCTTTCGCTGAGGCTGCGTCCTAAAGCGTAGACCCTATTCGGGCTGAAATACGCCGCGCAGGGGTCGCTTCATGATGGCCCGACTTCTCTATTTATAGGAGGCGCCGCAGCCCCCCGCCCTGAGCAGCTGGGCCGGCGCACGCAGGAGCAGCTGCTGCGTTTCCAGGAGCCGGCGCGCGCCTGGCTGGAGGCGACGGCGAACGACCCGCATGCGGGGCTGGAAGGCGACAACGATATTTCGGTGCTGCGCATGCAGATGTCGATGCAGCAGCGCTATCCGCAGATCGGCTCGCTGGTGTTCGGCTACCCGGACGGCAGTTTCCAGCAAAGCATGGTGCTGCGCACCGCGCGTGATCGGGCCTGGGCCAAGTCGCTGCCGGAGGCGCGTTTCGCGCTGCAGACCATACGTGTGGACGAGAAACAAAAGCGTGTCGAGCAATGGGTGTTCTACGACCAGCAGATGACGGCGATCGCGAGCGAGCGGCGGCCCTGGGGCGAGCGCTACGACCCGCGCGAGCGGCCCTGGTACCACGGGGCGAGCGACCTCAACCTGGGCACTTTCCAGGCGACCGATCCTTTTGTGCTGAAGGTGCCGGAGGAGTTCGGCATGGCGCTGTCGCGACCGCTGAGTGGCCCCCGGGGCGGTGTGGCGGCGGCGATGTTCACGGTCGGGGGTTTGTCGGATTTTTTGCGCGCGCGGGGTGAGGAAAGCCGGGCCGAGCTGATTTTGTTCGACGCGCAGGGCCGTGTCTGGGGATGGTCGCAGGCAGACCGGCTGCGCCGCCTGCTGGGTTCGGGCACGCCGGTGAGCCTGTCGGCTTTGAGCGACCCCTTGTACGGCTCGCTGCACAAGCTGGTGGAGCAGGGGGCGCCGCAGGACACACCCATCCATTCGGTCGAAGGCGCGGGGGGCCAGCGTTTCGCGGCGGTGGTGATGCCGATGGAAGGCGTGTTCAGCCACAAAGCCTATGTGGCGCTGGTGTCGGACCAGAACCTGCTGCTGGCACAGGTGCGGCGTATGCGCTGGATGCTGCTGGGGGTGGGCGTGGCCGGGCTGCTGCTGCTGCTGCCCATGCTGTTCTGGATGGCGAACCGGCTGGCGATGCCCTTGAGGAATCTGGTGCGGTCGGCCAAGCACATCCGGGAGTTCGAGTTCGACAGCGACATCCCGCAGGACAGTGACATTTCCGAAGTGCGCCGCCTGCAGGAATCGCTGGCGCTGGCGCGCATCGCGCTGCAGGGTTTCTCGCGCTACGTGCCGCGGCCGCTGGTGAAACATTTCATCGCCAACCGGCTGACGCCGCAAGCCGGCGTGGAGCAGCGCGAGCTGGCGGTGCTGTGCGCGGCGCTGGACGAGCACCACGCGACGGCGGTGACCTGGTCGCCGCATGCCGAGCATTATTTGCAGATATTCGCGGTGGAGGTGGCGCAGGGCAAGGGCATGATGGACCGCTATGAAAGCTGCACGGCGGTGGCGCTGTGGAACACGCCGCTGAATGTTTCCAACCCGGCGGGCTATGCCTGCGAGGCGGCTTTGCGGGCAGTGGATGCCATGCAGGCGCTGGCCGAGGGACTGAATGCGGCGGTGAAGCCGCCGTGCTTCGGCCTGGATTTCGGCAATGCCACGGTGGGCAACTTCGGCACCTGGGACCACCTGACTTTCACGGCGGTGGGCGCGCCGCTGGACAACGCGCGCGCGTTGGCACGGCAGGCGAACGCGCTGGGCCTGAGTGTCGCGGCCAGCCGATCGGTGGCGCTGGCCGCGGCGCGCTATTTTCGCTTCCGGCTGGCGGCGACGGTCCCGCTGGGCCCGCGCGGCGAGCTGCAGGAAGTGTATGAACTGGTGGAGCGGGTGGTGCACGAACCGGACACCAAACCGGGCCGGCTGGGTGCGGCGGTGGCGGAGGCATAGGCCTCGTCGCCGTTCTTGTTCTTCAGGCTGAAAGAGAGGTCTCCCATGAACGGTGGATCATCGATGTCGACGCGCAGGCACTGGCTGCGCCGGGGCGCGGGCCTGGCCGCCTCGCTCGGGGTGGCGACTATCGGGAGCATGGCGCGCGCCCAGGCCGGCAGGCCGTTCACCATGTCTTACGGCTGGGTGCCCTGGGCGGCGGGCAACTCACCGGTTACGCAGTACATGATAGGCAAGCGGCTGATTGAAAAACACGCGGCGGAGTTCGGCTACGACCTGACGGTGGACTACCGCAGCTACCCGGCGGCCGCGCCGCAGGTGGAGGCCCTGGCCGCGGGCCAGCTCGACATGGCGATGTGGGGCAACACGCCGACGATACGCGCCATCGTGGCGCAGCATCCTTTCAGCCTGGTGTCGGTGGCGGAGGGGCGGCTGCGCTTTTTGCTGTGCACGCGCAAGGATTCGCCCATCCGCAATGTGCAGGACCTCAAGGGCAAGACGGTGGGCACGCTGATGGGCGCTGACCCGTACAACGCGTTCACGCAGATCCTGCGTTACGAGCTGGGCAACCCGGACCCGGCTGCCCACGGCATCCGCATGGTGCACATATCGACGCTGCCCGAGGCGGCGCAGGTGCCATCGGGAATGGATGCAACGCTGGCCGTCTACCCGGCCTTTTTGAAGGCGCAGGCGACGGGCACGGTGGCGATCATGAATTCCTACGGGTATACGGAGTCGCATTACGACGGGCCGGAAGGCAAGGGCGCGGGCATCCTGCTGCCTTCGGTGAAGAACTCGCCTTTTTATCCGGACGGCTACTACCTGCACCGATCATTTCGCATCGTGCACAACAGCCTGCTGGAAAGACACCCGAACCTCGTGCTGGCTTTTTTGCTGGCGCAGCAGGAGGCGGTGGGCGTACTCAGCGAGTCGGAGCCGGCGGCCGTATCACAGCTGGTGAAGTCCTACTGGGGGCTTTCCCCGGCGGACGGCGCCAAGGTGGTCCGCGACGAGGTGGTGTTTCGCCGCGGCTGGGCCTGGTCGACCGAAGGCGATGCGCTGTCTTTGCTGGCGACGTCCAAGATGATTGCCGGCGCCAAGATCATCGCGGAGCCGCTGAGCTGGGCGCAGGTCAAGGGCGTGTTTGTCAAGACCGCGCCGCTGGTCAAGCAGGCCTATGACAGGCTGGGCGCGAAACCCGTGCTCGCGGAATTCCAGAGCGCCAAGGTCGGTGACCTGCGGGGCCTGCCTTCGTGGGAGCTGGGACGCTGGAAGGACAGGGTCTAGCGGTCGCCTGTTTTTTCGGAAGGCGAAAAAAAGCCCCTGCAGAAGAGGTCACTGCAGGGGCTTGAACTGCCTGAGGCAGCCTTGTCTGGGATGAGAACAAGGAACGCCAGAGCGTCCCGGCCATTGTAAAAATCAGGCCGGACCGGGCAAGCCGGTAATGTGTTTCTGCGGACATTTGTTGTTGATCAGCATGGCGATTCCTGTAGGGGCGCCTTTATGCAAACGCTCGCTTCACCCAGTCACCCGAAGACTCCCCCTGGCCGTTGCGCGGCAAGACATAAATAGAGAGCATTTCCAGCAAGCTTTGCCCGTGCGCAGACAAAGTCGGCTTTACATCCTGGCGTTCTCGCAGACACTGCGGCGACGTTGCCCGGTGATGCCGCTCACATCCTGTGAGCCCGCACCCGGCCTCGGCGAAGCAGGGGACCCCTTATGAGTGCCAGAGATTCTTTTGAATTCAATGCCTTGCACAGAGGAATTGGTGTTCGCGTGCTGTTGGTGGATTTCCACGAACTCGTCGTCGAGGACTTTCGAAGCCGCCTGAAAATGCTGTCCGCCTCGAGGCTGGTTACGCGTGTGGACAGCACGGCGCTGATGGGCGCGCCATGGGTGCTTGAGACCTTCCGGCATCGCGTGGTGTTTGTCTGCCTGCGCGAACGGCACACGCACGGCGAACGCGGCAAGGCCATGGAGAACTTCCTGGCGCAATTGGCCGCCTTCCCTGCTACCTTGGTGATACCGGTCATCAGCCAGCGGGCTGTGCTTGACCATTTCCGCCACCATCTTTCCCGCGTCAGCCCGATGTACCTTGGCACTTCTTTTCTGCAGGAAGACCTGCTGCATGTCCTGGGTGCATGCGCTTTCCCAAGGACCGTTGTCCGGCGCGAGACTTCCCTGCCGCAAGCCGGTGAGGAGTCGGGCTTCGCCAGGCGCGCCATCGAAATCTGAGGCCGGTGCGGGGCCACCCCGGCGGTTCTTGACTCAACCCCAGCGCAAAAAAGGCGGCTTGGCAAGATGCTTAATACCCTATAAAGTCAATTTAAATATCTCATTAATATATTTATATCTTGAGAATTTAAATCCTTTGTTTTAAGAATCGCTGTCCCCACCTCTCCGTCGTCACGCTTTTGTCTGGCCGCCACTGCTTTCCAGGGCTGCTGCTGGAGCCTGGTACACCTGTCACTTCCGATGGCTGAAGACGTAAGCTCATCCCACTGAACCTCACTGGACCTTTCACAGGCCTGCAACATGAAAAACATGAAACGAATCAAGGTAATTGACTCCCACACCGGTGGCGAACCGACCCGGCTGGTGGTGGATGGCTTTCCCGACCTGGGCGCCGGCGGGATGGCCGAGCGGCGCGAACTGCTGGCACGGCAATACGACGACTGGCGCGCCGCCGCTGTGCTGGAGCCGCGCGGTAGCGACGTGGTGGTGGGCGCCTTGTTGTGCAAGCCGGTGGACCCGGCCAGCGCAGCCGGTGTAATCTTCTTCAATAACACCGGCTATCTGGGCATGTGCGGCCACGGCACCATAGGACTGGTGGCCTCGCTGGCCTACCTGGGCCGGATCGCGCCCGGCGCGCACCGTATTGAAACGCCGGTCGGCACGGTCACGGCCACGCTGCATGAGGACGGCTCGGTGAGCGTGCGCAATGTGCCCGCCTGGCGGCACCTGCACCAGGTGGCCGTCGACGTGCCGGGCCACGGCGTGGTGCACGGCGATGTGGCTTGGGGCGGAAACTGGTTTTTCCTGGCGAGCGAACACGGCCAGCGGGTGGCCAGCGACAAGCTGGAGGCCCTGACCGCCTACAGCGTGTCGCTGCGCGAAGCACTCGCGGCACAGGGCATCACCGGTGCCGGCGGCGCGGAGATCGACCACATCGAGCTGTTCGCGGACGACGATGAGGGCGCCGACAGCCGCAACTTCGTGCTGTGCCCCGGCAAGGCCTACGATCGTTCGCCCTGCGGCACCGGCACCAGCGCGAAGATCGCCTGCCTGGCGGCCGACGGCAAGCTCGCGCCCGGTGAGATCTGGCGCCAGGCCAGCATCATCGGCAGCCGCTTCGAGGCTAGCTATTCCCTGGAGGACGGCCAAGTCATCCCAACTTTGCGTGGACGCGCCCACATGAGCGCCGAAGCAACCCTGCTGGTCGAGGACGGCGATCCTTTCGCCTGGGGCATACGCCCGTGAGTGCCGATTGCGCCTTCACCACCTGCGGCACCTTGTGCCTGGCCATCGGCCATGAAAGCCCAGGTGTCACCACGGCCCCGGCCACGGACCGCCTGCTGGCGACACAACTGAATGGCGCAACCTTGCCCTTCGATGCCGCGCCCTACGGCATGCAGCGCTTTCTGGCGGCTGCATGAATGCCGCGGCGGGCGCTCCTGAGACAGCCTGCAGCATACGGCCCCATCTTCGCGATACCTTCCATCCCCGCAAGAGGCGCGGCCTGGCCTGTTCACCGCCAACGATCAGGCGCAAGCCCGTCGATCGCGGGACGTCAATTTTCAAAAACCCACGGAGATTGCCTTCCTGCGGACAATGTTTCGCCCAATTGTTTTTGAGCGGCCTATGCTTGATTGTTCACCTCCCGGTGATCGCCATCGATGGCTGCCGATGGCTGCATGTGAACCGGCCAGCCTTTCAGGGAGATCGCTATCCATGATGTACTTTATTGAACTCAATCAATTCCTGCCGGATGACGATGCGGTGGTCCAGGCACTCAGGGCGCAGATGGGTCCCCGCAAAGGCGACACCATACATTGGGCCGAGTGGCGGGCCGACGGCTCCAATACCCGGTCCTGCCCAGATATGGCCCTCATCAACGCGGCGCGCCTGGACTGGAGGCAGCTCAAATCCCTGGTTGACGAGTGCAACGCTGAAACCATTGTGCTCACGGGGCGGCGGGATCCGGTGCTTTCCTTGCCGCTGCTGCCGCGTGTGACGGCTCTGAATGAGCTGTTGCGTTTCATGCCCGGCCGCGCATCCGCAACGCCGCAAAAAAGCCGCGCTCCCCAATATCGCTCCGTGACATGGGTCGATACGACGCCCATGCCTCCTTTGCCGACCAAGGCACTGTTCTGATCCGTGTTCTGTGTGAAACCAAAAAGCCGCAAAGTGCTTTGCCGGGACTGCCCGGTGTTAAAGGGGTAGGAATGTCTGGCGCCTATATTTATCAGTTGCTGACGGGCCTGGGCATTGGCGAGCGCTGCGCGCTTCAAATGCTGTCCCGCGTGAAAATGACCGCATTCGATGCCGGCGATGTCATCTGGCCGAAGGGCGGCCAGGTCGCCGCCTGGACCTATATCGTCTCCGGCCTGGTGGGGGCCAGCGTGCCCTTGCAAGAGGGTGGCTGCATCCAGGTCAACATTTACGGCCCGCGCACCTGGTTTGGCGAAGAGCCCATGCTCAACCGCTATCCCTCGTGCCTGGACTATGTGTGCCTCACCCCGGTTCGTGCGGTGTGTGTGCCGGCCACCGATGCGCTCGGGGCATTCCAGGATGAACCGGAGTTTTCCCGCTACATTGCCCTGCTGATGGCATGGCGCAGCCGGCAGCATTCGGAAATGATCGTGCTCATGAAGCAGGGCAGCCCGCCGCTGCGGGTGGTCATGGGCCTGGCGCTGTTTGCTGAAGCGCTGTATTACAACTCCTCGCGGCCCCCCACGCACGGGCTCGAAGGAACGTCCGTGGAGATTCCGGTCAAACAAACCGTCATCGCGTCCGTCTGCGGTGTGTCGCGCAGCGTTTTCTCGGAAGCCGTGCACCACCTTGTGGCGGCCGGCTGGTTGCGTGTCAACTACGGCATGCTGGAGTTGCGTTCGCTGGAGACCTGGTTGCGCTTTTCCCGCAAGCACCGCCAGGCCCGCATGAACATCACCAAGCCCACGCTGGAAGAGCTCATCATGCTGATACAGGACGCCGCCTTGCCCTGAGGCTTTCCTGGCTTCGGCGCCAACACGGGTACCGGGTCACGCGGCTTTCCGCCGCGGCATTGCCTCCCCGCGAACGGATGCGCGCGCGGGGTTTCTCCTTTTCCATGCACTTGACCGCATCCGGCCGCGAGGGCGTTCCTCATTCCCGACCGGCCGGCATTCGACAGGCGAAAACGACGCGTAGAAAACGTAAGAAAACGTCATAAAACTGCCCGCAAGAAGACAATCCCGCGCCGAATTTTTCTGTCCCACTACTAAGCTTGACCCGGCGAAAAGTACAAGCAAAAAACTATTCACCTGAGGTGAATCGACCATTTGGTTTGTGAAATAACAAGAAAACCTGAGAGAAGCAAAACCCTTAGGTTGCAGCCGACTCAAGTGCGACGAGGCACGGGGCGTTGAATCGACGGAGTGCTAGCCAACGGCACGAAAAATTGGGCAGTCAATGGACACATTTACGACAGTTTCGCCATCGGGCGAACCGCAGCCCGGGGCTTCAGGGCAGGGCATGGAACTGCAGGCATCCGCGTCGCTGGACACCGGGCTCGCTTGCCTCGTGATGCTTTCCCAGTTTCACGCAGTGGCGGCGGATCCGGAAAAACTGCGCCACGAATTCAGCCGCGACGGTCGGGCCCTGGACATTGTCGACCTTCTCAATGTCGCCAAAAGCCTGGGCCTGTCGGCCGCGCGCAGGCGCCCCTCTCCCGACCGCTTGGCAATGGCCGTCCTGCCGGCCATCGCTGCCGGAAAGGACGGCGGGTTTTTCATCATCGCGCGGATCGATGAGGACAAGGCCCTGATCCAGGATCCCGCGGCCCAAGGGCCGCAAGTTGTCGACAGGGCGGCACTTGATGAGCGCTGGTCGGGCGACCTGATCCAGGTGACCTCCCGCGCCTCGCTGGCGGGCGAACTTGCCAAATTCGACTTCAGCTGGTTCATTCCCGCTGTCGTCAAATACCGGCGCCCCTTGCTTGAAGTGCTGCTCGTATCTTTTGTGCTCCAGTTTTTCATGCTCGTCACGCCCTTGTTTTTCCAGGTGGTGATGGACAAGGTGCTGGTGCATAACGGCTTGACCACCCTGCACGTCGTCTGCATAGGCCTGCTGGTCATCTCGGTGTTCGACGTGGTGCTCACCGGCTTGCGCAGCTATGTGTTTGCTCACACCTCCAGCCGCATCGACGTGGAACTGGGTGCCCGCCTTTTCAGGCATTTGATCGGCCTTCCCATGGCCTACTTCACCGCCAGGCGCGTGGGTGATTCCGTCGCCCGCATCCGTGAACTGGAAACCATACGCTCATTCCTGACCGGGAACGCCATCACGGTGGTGCTCGATTTGATGTTTTCCGTGGTGTTCCTCGCGGTCATGCTGTATTACAGCGTCTGGCTGACGCTGGTGGTGGCGGTGTCGCTGCCCTGCTATGCGCTGCTTTCGGTGCTGTTCACGCCGCTCCTGCGTACGCGGCTTAACGAAAAATTCAACCGTGGCGCCGAAAACCAGGCCTTCCTGGTCGAAACCATAGGCGGCATAGATACCGTCAAGTCGATGGCCGTGCAACCGCAATGGTCTCAAAAATGGGACAGGCAGCTCGCCGCCTATGTCTCCGCTGGTTTTCGCACCGCCACCATAGGCACCCTGGCCAACAACGGCGTGTCGCTGGTCARCAAGCTGGTCACCGTGGCCACCATCTGGCTGGGCGCCCAACTGGTCATGGAAGGCAAGCTTTCAGTCGGGCAGCTCATCGCCTTCAACATGCTTGCAGGTTACGTCGCGTCGCCCGTGATCCGCCTCGCGCAGCTGTGGACGGAATTCCAGCAGGTCGGCATCTCCATGCAGCGCCTGGGCGATATCCTGAACACCCGGCCCGAGATCGCCGGCAACAAAAGCGCCATGCCCGCCATCGAAGGCACCATCGAATTCGACGCCGTGACCTTCCGCTACCGCCCCGATGCGCCACAGGTGCTGCGCGGCATCAGCTTTCGCGCCGCCGCGGGCGAAGTCATCGGCATCGTCGGCCGCTCGGGCTCCGGCAAGAGCACGTTGACCAAGCTGGTACAGCGCATGTATCTGCCCGACCAGGGGCGTGTGCTGATAGACGGTGTGGATCTTGCCACCACCGACGCCACCACCATACGCCGCCAGCTCGGCGTGGTGCTGCAGGAGAACATGCTGTTCAACCGCAGCATCCGCGACAACATCGCGCTGGTCAACACCGGGCTTCCGCTGGAGGCCGTCWTTGACGCCGCCAAACTCGCAGGCGCCCATGAATTCATCATCGAACTGCCCGAAGCCTACGACACCCTGGTGGGCGAGCACGGTGCCACTCTGTCGGGCGGCCAACGCCAGCGCATCGCCATCGCTCGCGCACTCATCAGCAACCCGCGCATCCTGATTTTTGACGAAGCCACCAGTGCGCTGGACTATGAGTCCGAACGCATCCTCAAGGACAACATGCGGGCGATTTGCGCCGGCCGCACGGTGCTCGTTATCGCCCATCGCCTCTCCACCGTGCGCGATGCCGACCGCATCATCGTCGTCGACAAAGGGCAGATCGTCGAGCAGGGCTCGCACGAAGAACTGCTGACCGTTCCGGGCGGGCAGTACGCGCATCTGCATGCGATGCAGGGAGCATGAGTATGAACATCCTTAAGCAGCATTTGGGAGCGATCAGCGAGCTGCTGGGCCGCTACCGAAGCATTTTCGCCCTCGCCTGGAAAGACCGCAAACTGTCGGACGCCCGCGGCTACAGCGCCGCCGAGGCACAATTCCTGCCCGCCGTGCTCGCGGTGCAGGAAACACCCACGCCCCCCGCGCCGCGTGTCTTCATGTGGCTGCTGATCGCTTTCGCCTTTCTCTCCGTGATCTGGAGCGTGTTCGGGAAAGTCGACATCGTGGCGGTCGCCAGCGGCAAGATCGTTCCCAGCGGCTACACCAAGGTGGTACAGCCGCTCAGCGCGGCCGTGGTCAAGGCCATTCATGTGCGCGACGGTCAGGCCGTGAAGGCCGGCGACCTGTTGGTCGAACTCGATGCCGCCACCGAGGATGCCGACATCGAGCGTGCCCGAGCCGAACTCGAGGCGGCGTTGTTGCAGTCCGCGCGCGCCGGCGCCTTGCTCGATGCGATGACCCGCGGCGTGACACCCCTCCTGGCGTCACAGCCCGGGGTGCCGGCTGATCGGCTGCGCGAGGCGGTGCGCATGCTGGAGGGGCAGTACGGCGAATACGCGACAAAGCTGGCGCGCAGCGAGTCGGAAACCGCCACCCGCGAGGCCGAGCTGCGCGCCAGCCGGGAGCAGGTGCTCAAGCTCGAGGCCACACTTCCTTTGATGCGAAAACGCTCAGAAGACCTGGATGGCCTGGCTCGGGACGGCTATGTCTCGCGACACAATTTTCTCGAACGCCGGCAAGCTTACCTTGACCAGTCCGGCGAACTGTCGGTCCAGCGTGAGCGCGTGCGGCAACTGCAGGCCTCCGTGACTGAGAGCCGGCGCCAGCGCGAGGCATTTCAGGCCGAGGTCCGCCGTGCCACGCTCGACAGTCTCAAAGAAGCCCAGCAGCGCACCGCCACACTGGAGCAGGAACTGAACAAAGCCCAGTCTCGCGGCACCCTGACCCGGCTGCTCGCGCCTATCAGTGGCACGGTGCAGCAGCTTGCTTTGCACACCGTGGGCGGCGTCGTTACGCCTGCCCAGCAGCTGATGGTCGTTGTTCCTCGGGAGCACCCTCTCGAAGTGGAGGCCATGCTGGAGAACAAGGACATCGGTTTTGTGCGCCCCGGCCAGGAGGTCGTCGTCAAGCTCGAAACCTTTCCCTTCACCCTCTACGGAGCCATTCCGGGCGTGGTCACCGATGTCTCGCGGGATGCCATCGCAGACGAAAAGCGCGGCCTGCTCTATGCCGTGCGTGTGCAGCTCTCGCGCACCCGCATCACGGTGGACGGGGCCGAGGTTCCGCTAGGCTCCGGCATGGTGGCCCATGCCGAAATCAAGACCGGCCGTCGCCGCGTGATCTCCTTCTTCCTGAGCCCCTTGTTGCAGGGCGTGCAGGAGGGATTGCGCGAGCGCTAGGCGCGGTCAAACGGCAGAAGCGCAGAAATGCGCGAGTAAGTCTGCAGCGAGCCGGGTTACGACCTTGCGCTATCAAGAAACTCTACGCCCGAGATGCCCAGACGCAGGGTTAAGGGCTTGCCTCCAAAACCGTAACGCCGATTCGCACGAACGTTCCCATGGCGTTCCCATGACCCACGGTTGATTCAAAGCCTGCGTGCGGTCCCGATTCCGGATGGCCGGCACACATTTGCAGCGACCCATGCATGGCGCCTCGATGTTGATCGATTTTCAAAGTAATCAACAAAGATTGTCCGTAGAAAGACTATGTCGGAAAAACTTCGTAACCGCTATCGATAAGCTGAAACCTGCTTTGACTTTCTCGCTTGCTTCCCTGGATTTTGTCGCTGTATGCAACACATGTTTCCAGGATTTGCGCGCGATGGGTCTATTCGGGAAGTGCGTTTGTATTTCAGGTTTTCGTTTAGTGGGACGGTCATTGTGAAAAAAATATCTGAGAAAAAAATCCTGACGGGAATGGCCAATTTCGCAGATGGCGCCTCCAGCATGAAGTGCAACAGCCTGGCAGTGGCCGGCAACGTCCATGTACGCCGCTGACCAATTCACCTGTCCATCTCGCCGCGTGTCCCGCATGAAAGCACTGCTCGCCCTTGCGCTGCTGCCTTTGGCTCTCTGCGTTTCCGCGCATGCACAGAACGAAGCCGTCTCACCGGCATCCAGGGCCACCGACACGGCAGGTATCCAGCTTTCAATGACGGCGCTTTGCGCCACCTGCGGCGTCCTGCACGCCCAGGTCGATCAAGCCGTCCCCGCTTCGCCAAGCAACGAAAGCCTGGGCTTGCGCCAGCTGTTGCAGATGGCCGTCGAGACGCATCCCAGCATCGCCAGCGCGCGCTTTGATCAGCAGTCCGCGCAAAGCATGATCGAAGCCGCGCGCCAGCAGTTCCTGCCTGCCCCCGGCGTGCAGACGGATTCATTGTCCGGGCGCAGCGCCACCACTTTTCGCCTCACCCAGCCTTTGTGGACGGGCGGCAGGCTCACCGCCGACCTGCGGCTTTCCGAGCTGCGCGAACTGCGTGCCCGCGAAGCCATTTCAGATGCGCAGGTCACGCTGGCCACACGCGTGGCAGGCATCGCCCAGTCCTATCTGCTAAATGCCGGTCGCCGCATCGCCCAGGAGCGCAACGTCGAAACACTGAACGGCCTGCTGCGCATGATTGAGAGGCGCAGCCAGGCGGAAGTCTCCGCCACGTCGGACGTCAACATGGTGCGGACGCGTCTTGCGCAGGCCCAGGCCGATCTCGAATCCTTCCGTGCCCTCGAAAACTCCGCCCTGGCGCAGCTGGGCAGCGCGGTAGGGCGGCCCCTGGCGCCAGGTTCGCTCGAGCTGCCGCCCGCACCGCCCCGCTCACCCATGCTTGCGCGCCTGCTTGAGCGCGCCGTGCAAGACAACCCCCATCTGCGTCTCGCTGAAATCGACACACGCCTGGCCGCCATCGAGATAGACCGCACGCGTTCCGCCATGTGGCCAACGGTGTCCTTGCGACTTGAGCGCCAGGTGGGTGAATACCTGGGTTCCGCTGCGGCCGGCAACCGTGTTTTTGTGTCTGTGCAATACGCCCCAGGCTCCGGTCTGTCGCTGGGCTCCCAGATCGAGGCCGCGGAGCAGCGCCTGTCGGCGGTCCAGCGCGCAGCTGAAGCCGGCCGGCGGGATGTCACCGAGCGTGTGGAGGCCGAATGGCGCGACCTTGAATCCACGCAGAGGCGCCTGCCCGAGTTGCAACGCAGCCGCGAAGGCGCCGTCGAGGTGCTCGCCTCCAACCGCCGCCTCTTCGTCACCGGCCGCCGCAGCTGGATCGACCTGCTCAATTCCGTGCGCGAGATCGCGCAGGCCGAGCAGGCTGAAGCTGAAGCCCGGGCCGGCGGCGTAGGCGCCTATTACCGCCTGGGCCTGCTGCTCGGCATCCCGATGTGGTCCCCAGAAAGCGAGCTCCCGTGAACACTCCGCCCCCGGTCAATACGCCATCGTCCGCCGCGCAGAGCGTGCTCTGGCTGGCCCGCCGCCTGCCCGACATCGTCAAGGACTTGCGACCCCTGCAATCGCACATGATGGTCGAACTTGGAAGCCGTCTGGCCGGCGCTCAGGAACACGGCCTCACACGCGACGGCCTGAAGGGCTGCGTTGACTATGCCTTTGCATCCATGGGTGCGCGTTCGCAGCCCTGGGGCGAGGGCAGCGCGGCGGCCAGGCTGCCCGCCGTCGCCGTGCACCCCGACGTCGGCGTCTTCATCCTGCACCAGCACACGCCTGCCGGTGGCTGGTTGCTCGAAGACGCTTCCGGCAACCGCCACGTCACGGTGCTTCCTCCAGGGGCGCTGTACACCGAAATCCAGGCAAGCCACGCCACAGGCCACGGCCTCTACCGCACGGCGGGCGAACTGTTTCGCGGCGCACTGCGCGACAACCGGCGCTACTTTATCCACGCGGCCATCGCTTCCGTCCTTATCAACCTCTTCGGCCTGCTGACCTCTCTGTACAGCATGCAGGTCTACGACCGCGTGATTCCCACGCAAGGACTGTCCACGCTTTATGCGCTGACGGCCGGTATCGCGGTGGGCATCCTGCTGGAGCTGATCGCCAAATTTGCGCGCGCCACCATCACCGAGCATTCCGTCCGCTCCATGGACCTTAACCTTTCACACAGCATCTTCGAGCGCTTGCTGCGTGTGCGCATGGATCAGTTTCCCGCCAGCGTTGGAACCCTGTCTGCCCAGCTGCGCAGTTACGAAATGATCCGTTCCTTCGCTTCCTCGGTCACGCTGTACCTGTTGGTCGATACGCCCTTTGCCATCCTTTTCCTGGCCGTGATCTACCTGCTGGGCGGTCCCCTGGTCGCCGCGGTGCCAGTGGTGTTCTTCATCGTGGCGTTGACCGTCGGCTTTCTTTTTCGCAGCGGCATGGAGCGCCATGCTCTCTCAGGCCAGGCTGCGTCCAACCGCAAGCTGGGCTTGCTGGTCGAGGCGGTCGAAGGCGCGGAATCCATCAAGGCCAGCGGCGCGGGCTGGCAGTTTCTGGCCCGCTGGAACGGCTTGACCCGCATCAATATTGACGAAGACATGCGCTTGCGCCACTTGGGCGACTCGGCCACCTACTACGCCGGCTTCCTGCAGCAGATCAGCTACGTGCTGCTGGTCGCCACCGGCGCTTATGTCGCTTCCACGTCAACTTCTCTCACCTCCGGCGGCATCATCGCCTGCTCCATCATTTCAGGCCGCGTGCTCACACCGGCGGGCATGTTGCCCGGCCTCATGGTCCAGTGGGCCAACGCCAAGTCAGCCATGCGCAGCCTCTCGCACATCTTCACCCTGGAGCAAGACAACCACGCCGTTGAGCGCCCCCTGGCCATAGACCGCCTGCGCGGTGAAGTCACCGTGCAGAATCTCGAATTCGGCTACCGCGGCCATGCCACCGTGCTGCAGCTGGAGAACCTGCTCATCAAACCCGGCGAGAAAGTCGGCCTGCTCGGCCCCGTCGGCAGCGGAAAAAGCACGTTGCTCAAGCTGCTGTCCGGCATGTACATGCCCTCCA
>NZ_JBFUBY010000082.1:0-14997 GCF_056405515.1 Polaromonas sp. P1_G2 | reverse complement strand
GCTCAGACAAGCGCGATCCCTGATCCGCCTACGTCTGCGCTCCTCGGCCCAGCCAGGACGGGGCAAKCGRGAGCGGGGAAAGAAGACAGAAATACCAAGAAACCAAGAAGACAAATACAAACAAGGACTCGCCAAGGCGAGTCCTTGTGGCTTTCAGTATTTGGATTTGGTTTTCCTTCCCCACCCCTTGTGGATGCGCCGAGGAGCGSAGGKCCAGACGGATCAGGGATCGCGTTGTTTGAGCGAAGCGAGTTTAGCGAGACCCCGTCTGGACCGAGCACCGCAGGTTGCCCGTAGCGMAGCGMAGGGACGCAGCAACCAGGGTCGCCTTTTCTTTTGCTTACTTTTGGTGTTTGCGTAACTTCGCTTCGCGAAGTGAGCAAACCCCGCGCGCGTAGCGCGCCTTTTGGCGAACAAAAGAAAACYCGCTTTGCGGGTTTCGCTAAAAGTGAGTAGCCGCCGGGCTACCCCCGGCCAGCAACCCTCAGAGGAGAGCACACCGCCGAAGCAAGAACCACTGTCAATCAGGCTTTATTGAACAGGCCGTCAAGCCGCTTGTCCCACTTAGCCCCGGGCAACACATCCCCCATCTGCGAATCCCCAAACGCAAAAGTCCCGCGCAGGACTTGGGCAAGCACCGCCCGATAGTCATGATGAGCAGGAAGGTCGCGGCCTTCATTAAGCTGCGAAAGACCACTCCATTGCCCATGCCACCGCCCACCAGCAACCCGACTCCCCATAAGCCACATCGCATTCCCAAACCCGTGGTCGGTACCACGCGTGCCGTTCTCCGCACTGGTGCGGCCAAACTCGCTCATCACCACGACCACGTCACCGGGTTCGGAAAAATCCTGCCGCAGCTGCGCGATGCCGCGTGCCAGGTTGCCCAGGTTGTTGGCCAGCTGGCCGGTGGCCGCGCCCTGGTTGGCGTGGGTGTCCCAGCCGCCGGCTGACAAAAAGCCCAGGCGAAGTTTGCGGTCGTTGCGCATCAAGGTGCCGAGGTGCTGCGCGTCTAGCTGCAGGCCCACCGGGTCGGCCGCGCCGTTGCTGGCCGCCAGCATCTGGGCATTGAGGGCCTGCAGGTTGGCGGGCGTGCCGTCGCGGTCCAGGTTTCTGTCGGCCATGCGTTTGGCGTCCTGCGCCATCTTTTCGGCCCTGGCGGTTCTTTGCTCGGTGAGCTCCTGCGCGCTCTGCATGCGGCTGCCCGCGCCCTGGCGAAAGGCCTCGCTGAGCTTGTCGTCGCCGGCGTACAAATCCATCAGCGCCTGGCGGGTCTTGTCGTTGGCCAGCACGCCGGTGCGTTCGGCCGACTGGCCGCGCGGGATCAGCCTGACGGCAGCGGCCTGGCCTGCCAGGATGGCGGGGTTGGCCTCGCCCACGCCCAATGCGACCGCACCCGGAGCGGCGCTTTTGCCAACACCCGCCGTGGTGTTGAGCCAGCCGGGCGCGCTGCTGGTCTTGCCGCCTTGCGCGATTTCCATCTGGTACTGCGCGTCGAAGTGCGAACGGTTCGGCGCAGGCAGGCCGGCCGCGGGTACAAAGCCCAACACGCCCTGCTTCCACAGCGGCAGCAGCGGGGCCAGTGCGGGGTGCAAGGCAAAGGTCTTGTCGAGCTTGATGGCGGTCTGCGCTGTGCCGTCGGGCGCCGCAATCGCGATGCTGGGACGCAGGGCGTAGTAGTCCTTGTCGGCATAAGGCACAAAGGCCGACAGGCCGTCATAAGCGCCGCGCAGAAAGACGACGATAAGGCGCCCGTTGTTCAGGTTCCCTGGCACGGGCACGGCTTGCGCCCACACGCCGGGCACGGCCAGCGACAAGGCGGACAAGGCGCCCATACCAAGCAGGCCGCGGCGCTGCAGCAAGTCGGGCGATGAAGAATGGTTTGAACTCATGGAGTCTCCGCTGCCGGTTTATTTGCGCATGAAATCAGGGCTTGCCAGCATCAGGCCGGTGCGCATTTTCGCGGGCTCCTGCGCGATGCGCTCGCGCGTCGCCACGCTGAAAAAAGCATTGAGGTAAGCCGGCTCGGCCATGCGCGGGCCCAGGCCCATGGCGTAGTCGGCACGCCGCGTGAGCGCTTCGGGCGCGAGCCAGGTGTTCGCGTCGGTCTTGTAGCCGTCGGGCGTCTGCCAGCCGTGCATGGGCTGGCCGGCCTGCGCGAGAAAACCCAGAGTTTGAACAATGTCGCGGCGCTCCTTCACGCCGCCGGCGGCGGTGAGCGCCGAGCACGCGAAGTCCAGCGGCGTCTTGAACAGCTGCTTGTCTTTGGCCCAGAATTCCGGCGACTCGATCAGGGCGCGCATCACCACGCGGATGTCGCCCTGTGTGTCCGTGAAAGTGGCGGCCAATTTGTCGACCAGCGCGGCCGGGGGTTTGTCGGCGACAAAAAAACTCGCCAGCCGAGTGGAAACGCGCCGCGCGGTCTCGGGCCGGCGCGCCAGGTAGCGTATGGCCTCTTCGCCCTCGGCCACGCTCTCGTTGCCGAAGGTGCGGCCCAGCAGGACCTTGCCTTCCTTGTCGTGCAGGCGCTCGGCAAAACGGAAGCCCTCGCCGTCCTTGAGGTTGACTGTCCAACCGGTCAGGATGCGCGCCAGTTCACGCACGTCCTTCTGTGTGTAGCCGCTGTTCACGCCCAGGGTATGCAGCTCCATCAGTTCACGTGCATAGTTTTCGTTAAGGCCGCGGCTGTTGCTCTGCGCCTGGTCCAGGTAGAAGAGCATGGCCGGGTGTTTGGCGCTGGCCAGCAGCAGGTCTTCAAAGCGGCCCAGGGCATTGGCGCGTATCGCGTTGATCTCGTAATGGCCGACAAAGGGGCGCACCGGGCCCTTGCCGACAAACACGTTGAGATGGTTGAACCAGAACTCGGTCATGCGCGCCAGCAGCGGATTTTCGAGTGCCGGGTCGCTGCAGGACATCAGGCGCCAGGCGGCGGCGTCCTGGGCCATCTCGCGGCTGAATTTTTCATCCCCCGCGCCCGCCGCGGCGGCCATACCGGGCTTGGCGGTTTTTTCGCGCGCGGTCCTGCGCGCCTCTTGCTCAGCCCGGAAACTGCGCGCGATGTCATTGAGCGGTGCGTTGATGCCGGCGAGTTCGGCGGGAAGCGTTGGCGGGCGTCTGCTCGCGGCATAGGCCGCGTCCAGCTGCCGCAACGCCCAGGCGCGGGGCGAGGCCGCCGCGG
This sequence comes from Polaromonas sp. P1_G2, assembly GCF_056405515.1. Taxonomy (NCBI): domain Bacteria; kingdom Pseudomonadati; phylum Pseudomonadota; class Betaproteobacteria; order Burkholderiales; family Comamonadaceae; genus Polaromonas; species Polaromonas sp. P1_G2. The sequence continues at coordinate 11,819 of NZ_JBFUBY010000082.1, read as the reverse complement.
CCTGCGCCGAATCCGGCGTGGGCGCATAGCCCAGCCGCGAGGCGGCGCGCCAGGTGTCGGCCATCCTGGCCGTCGGGGGTGCGGCTTCAAGCTGTCCCTCGGCCTGYGCCGCGGGGGCGGCCAGGGCAGCCAGCAAGGCCGCGAACAGGCCGGCCTGGGTGATCGTCGCTGTGGGCATGTTTTTCTCCTGCGACTCCTTGTAACGCATGCACCGCAGCTTGCGTTGAACGCGGCCTCCGGCTTTACACAGTTTTTTTCCGCTTACAGCGTCAGGATGGTGCAACCCGTGGTCTTGCGGGCTTCCAGCGCGCGATGTGCTTCGGCCACGTCGGCCAGGGCAAAGCGCTGGTCGATCGGGATGTTGACCTTGCCGCTGGTCACCATGGCGAAAAGGTCGTCGGCCATTTCCTGCGTGACCTCGCGGGTCGCGATGTGGGTGAACAAGGTGGGCCTGGACACGTACAGCGATCCCTTGGCGGCCAGCAGGCCGATGTCCAGCGGCGGCGTCTTGCCCGAGGCATTGCCGAAGTTGGCCAGCAGGCCGAAGGGGCGCAGGCAGTCCAGCGACTTGAGGAAGGTGTCCTTGCCGACCGAGTCGTACACCACCTTCACGCCCTTGCCGCCGGTGATCTCCTTGACGCGGGCCACGAAGTCTTCCTTGGCATAGTTGATCGCGAAGGCCGCGCCCTGCGACAGGGCCAGCGCGCATTTCTCATCGGAACCGGCTGTTCCTATCAGCTGCAGGCCCATGGCCTTCGCCCACTGGCAGGCGATCAGGCCCACACCGCCGGCCGCCGCATGGAACAGCACATAGTCGCCGGCCTGCAGGCCGCCCTGCGGCTGCGTGCGGCGCAGCAGGTATTGCGTGGTCAGGCCCTTGAGCATCATGGCCGCACCGGTCTCGAACGAGATCGCGTCGGGCAGCTTGCACACGCATTTGGCGGGCATCACGCGCAGTTCGCAATAGCTGCCGGGCGGCTGGCTGGCATAAGCCGCGCGGTCGCCGGCCTTGAGGTGGGTGACGCCTTCGCCCACAGCCTCGACGACACCCGAGGCTTCCATGCCGAGCTGCAGCGGCATGGCAAAAGGATAGACGCCGCTGCGCTGGTAGACGTCGATGTAGTTCAGGCCCACGGCCTTGTGGCGTATGCGTATTTCGCCCGGGCCGGGCTCGCCCACCGTCACGTTCACCAGCGTGAGTTCTTCGGGGCCGCCGTGCTGGTTGATGTGTACGGCTTTGGAGGGATAGGAGGCCATGGGGGTGTTCCTTGCAGAGGGGAGATAAAACAAAAGCGAAAAGCGTGGCCGCCATGGTGCCATGAATCGGAACAAGCCGCAGAGGGTTAAAGCCAAGGCCTCGCAAGCAAAACTGCATCGCTTGGTAAAGTCCCCGCATGACCCAACGCCTGACGCCCGCCACCGCATCGTTGCTGGTGATCCCTCCGATGCTCTGGGCCGGCAATGCCGTGGTCGGCCGCCTCGTCACCGGCCTGGTGCCGCCCATGACGCTCAATTTCCTGCGCTGGGCCCTGGCCTTTGTGATCCTCCTGCCGCTGGCATGGCGCCTCCTCAAACCCGCCAGCAGCCTGTGGCCCCACTGGAAGCGCTTCGCGGTGCTGGGCCTGCTGGGCGTGGGCTGCTACAACGCGCTGCAATACCTGGCGCTCAAAACCTCGACCCCGCTCAACGTCACGCTGGTGGCTTCCAGCGTGCCGATCTGGATGCTGGTGGTCGGTGCCTTGTGCTTCGGCCAGGCCGTGTCGCGGCGCCAGGTCGCCGGCGCCGTGCTGTCGATTGCCGGCGTGCTGGTGGTGCTCTCGCGCGGCCAGTGGGAGCTCTTGATGCAGGTGCAGCTGGTGCCCGGCGACCTCTATGTGCTGCTGGCCACGCTGGCCTGGGCGTTTTACAGCTGGCTGCTGTCGCAGCCGAAAGAGCCCGCGGAGATCCGCAGTGACTGGGCGGCCTTCCTGCTGGCGCAAATCGTCTTCGGTCTGGCCTGGTCGGGCGCTTTCGCGGCCGGCGAATGGGCCGTGACCGACGCGCACATCCGATGGGGCTGGCCGCTGGCCGCGGCCCTGGCCTATGTGGCCGTCGGGCCCGCGGTGATCGCCTACCGCTGCTGGGGCATGGGCGTGCAGCGCGTCGGGCCGGCCATCGCGGGCTTCTTTTCCAACCTCACGCCGCTGTTCGCCGCCCTGCTTTCGGCGGCCTTTCTCGGCGAGCTGCCGCATCTTTACCACGCATTGGCATTTGTGCTGATCGTGGGCGGGATTGTGGTGTCGTCGCGGCGCTGAGGCGAACTGCAGACATCATCGCAGTGGTTTGATTTTCACAACACATTGCGAAAAACCGTCGCATAAAACTTGCCAAGCCCGCGCGGGCTCTTCAGAATCCGTTCCTTGCTTTGAGCCGTTGCACAACGAATAACCTTGTGCAGCCAACCCTCGAAGCCCTTAAACACCATGACTTTGTTCACTCACACCTGACGCACCCTCCACTGCCCCCGGCTGGATGTGGTGCCAACCATACCCAGCCCTGCGGGCAGTCGGTGCCGTGCCTTCACGTGTGAAGCGCGCTCCGCGAACCCCAGGCTGATTTTTTCGCCGGGGTTTTTTGCTTTCTGGAGCGTGCACATGAGTGCCAAAACTTTTTCCCGTGACTTCGCCGACGGCAAGGTCAAGCATTTGCGGCGCATGAAGCAGCCGCTTGCCTTGACATTGCAACTGCCCGCCCCGCGCAACCCGGTGGTGCGGGCCCTCGCCCAGCGTGCCATCACGTCCGGCGCGGGAAAACATATTCGCAGCACCGGCGCCAACCGCCGTGCTGAAACCGTGGCCCTGCACAAGGCCCTTAAGAAATTGATTGACTGACATGAAGAACGATATGACAACCGAGACGGTGGCCGCAGCCCGCGTGCCGCCCGAACTCATGCGCGAGCGCAGCGCCCACCTGGCACTGGTTGCCGACGAACTGAAGACCGAGCTGTTCGGCATCGACGACATCATCGACCGGGTGATCGAATCGATCCGCGCCTGGTATGTGCTGCCGCACATCATTCGCCGCCCGGTGATCGTCTGCCTCTGGGGCCTGACCGGCACCGGCAAGACGCAGCTCACGCGCCGCCTGGCACAGAAGCTGGGCTTTTACGACCGCTTCGTCGAAGTGCAGATGGACGGCTTCAGCCACGGCAGCAGCTGGCGCAGTGCCGATTCCCTCAGCGCCATGCTGGCCGAATCGGGCATCGCCGAAAGCGAGCCCGGCATGCTGGTGCTCGACGAGTTCCAGCGCTTTCGCACCGTCGACGAAAAAGGCAAGGACGCCGCCGTCAAGCGCTACCAGGACGTCTGGCAGCTGCTGTCCGACGGGCGCCTGCCGCCCTCGCTGTCTTTCCTGCAGGAGCTCGAATCGTCGCTGGCTTTCTCGCTGTACGACCATGAGCGCGAGGAGAAGGTGGAGGCCAAGCCCGCCGCGGACGGCACCGTTCCCAAAAAACTGAAGTTCGCCCTCTCGCCCTACCAGGCGCAGGAATTCCGGCAAAGCCTGAAGCTCAAGGAGCCGCTGCAGGAGGTGATGACCTGGACGCCCCAGCAGCTGCAGGAGCGCATGCTGGCGTTCAAGACCTCAACCGACTCCTGGGAGACGGATTACAGCCGCCTGCTCATCATCGTCTCGGGCAACCTCGACGAGATGTACGAGGGCACGGCCAGCCGCGTGGAGGACTGCGACACCGACGCCGACATCTTCCACGAACTGACGAAGAAGCTGTCGGTGATCGACGTCAAGAAGGCACTGGGAGAGCGCTTCAAGCCCGAGCAGATCGCCAGGCTTGGCAACAACCACGTGATCTACCCCTCGCTGAGCCAGGCCACCTACGAGCGGCTGATCCGCAGCACCTGCGCGCGCTATGCCGGCGAAATGCAGGCCAGTTCGGGGCTGTCGTTTGAGCTGCACGAGTCGGTGTACCAGGGCATTTATGCCAACGCGGTTTTCCCGGCCCAGGGCACACGCCCGCTGTTCTCGTCCATCCATGCCATCCTGAGCGCGCCGCTGGTCAATGCCGTGCTGTGGGCTTTCGAGCATGGCGTGCCGGACGGCGCGACGCTGCAGGTCAGCCTGGACACGGCCACACAGTCGCTGCGCATCAGCCTCGGCCGGGACGGCAGCCCCGGCATTGCCTACCCCGTGCCGCTGGACCTGAACCAGCTCAAGCAGCGCGCCAGCCCGGACTTCCGCGCCCTGCTGGCCGTGCACGAGGCCGGCCACGGCCTGGCCTACGGCCGGCTGTTCGGCCACGCGCCGCAGGAGGTGAAGATCAACGTGGCCTCTTTCGAGGGCGGCTACAACAGCTATGTGCGCCTGAAAGCCGAGTCCCGGCAAAGCTGCCTGGACCGCCTCTGCGTGGGCCTGGCGGGCCGCGCCGCCGAAACCCTGGTGTTCGGCGAGGACGCCAGCACCACCGGCAGCGAAAGCGACTTCAAGAACGCCACCGCCCTGGCCGCCCGCTTTGTGCGCCACTTCGGCTTCGGCAACCGGCTGAGCCGCACCGACGTGACCGACAGCACCGATGAAAACCTCAACACGGACGTCGCACCGACCAACGCCGAGATCGAGGCCCTGCTGGCGCAGGCCTATGCACGCGCGCAGGCGCTGCTCAAGGCCGATTCGGCCCTGCTGCTGCGCATCGTGGACGAACTGCTGGCGCAGGGCCAGGTCAGCAAGGAAAAAATGGCCGGCCTGCTGGGTGTGGGCATCGCGACGGAAGAAAAGATGCTCATGCCTTATGCCGAGCAGCTCCAGGTGTTCAGCCTGCAGCACGGGCTGATGCAGCGGGTCAGTGGTACGGCGGCGTCGCTGGAGCCATCGCTGGAATGATCCCTCTGGGCAAAAAAAAGCACGGTGGGCAGCCCATGCTGCCCTCCGTGCCCAATTTCCACCAACGGAAATCTTTGCAGGCGTCTATTCAGCGAATCAAGCCTTGCCCGGATGCTCCTTCACGCGGCTGACCAGCTGCGTGGGGTTGACGAAACGCAAGGCAATCAGCAACCACAGCACGGTGATCGCCATATAGATCATGGCCATGGCGTCCACCGACTGCCCGGCGCGCACGCCCGCGGCGAACACCGCGTAATACAGCGCGACGACCAGCGTCTGGGTGTCGGGGCCGGCCACCAGGAAGGTCAGCTCGAACATCGCCACCGTGCGCACCAGCACCAGCAGGCCCGCCGCCAGCACGCCGGGGGCCAGCAAGGGCACCAGGGTGTAGAGAAACATCTGCCGCGTGTTGGCGCCGAAGACGCGCGCGGCCGATTCGATGTTGGTGTCCACCTGCTCGACGAAGGGCGTCATCACCAGGATCACAAAAGGCAAGGCCGGGATCATGTTGGCGATGATCACGCCCGGCAAGGTGCCGGCCAGGTGCAGCTGGTACATCACCGTGGCCAGCGGAATGCCGTAGGTGATCGGCGGCACCATGAGCGGCAGCAGGAACAGCAGCGTGAGCAGCTTCTTGCCGCGAAAGTCCTTGCGCGCCAGCGTGTAGGCGGCGGGCACGCCGATCAGCAGCGACAGAAACACCACCGAGAACACCACCACTACCGTGACCACCAGCACATGGCCGAGCTGGAATTCCTTCCAGGCCGAGACGTACCAGCCGAGGGTGTAGGCCTCGGGCAGCCAGGTGCCCAGCCAGCGCGTGGCGACCGAGTTGGTGCCCACCGCCAGGATCATCATGCCGACGTTGACCAGGAAGAAGGCGATCAACCCCCAGACCAGCGCGCGCCAGGCGCGGTCGCGCAGCGGGTCTTTCTCGTGCATCTGTTGCGTGTTGCTCGCGCTCATCCCTTGCCTCCCGCCACCGGGCCGCGGTAGAACAGCGAGCGCAGGCCCAGCGCCGCGACCACGATGGCCAGCTGGACCAGGCCCATGATCATGGCGACGGCCGAGGCCAGCGAATAGTCGTACTGCTCAAAGGCCGCTTCATAGGCGGCAATCGCGATCACACGCGTGGTGCCGGCCGGCGAGCCCAGCAGCACCGCCGAAGGAAAGACCGAGAAGGCCTGCACAAAACACAGGCAGAAGGCCATGACCAGGCCCGGTGTGAGCAGCGGCAAATAGATGTGGCGAAAGCGGTTCCAGCCGTCTGCCCCCAGCGTGGCCGCGGCGTGCGGCAGCGCCGGGTCTATGCCGGTGATGTAGGACAGGATCAGCAGGTAGGCAAACGGAAAGCCGGTGATGATCAACGAGATCAGCACGCCCCAGTAGTTGTGCGTGAGGCGTATCGAGCCCTCATACAGATGCAGCCAGCGCAAGGTTTGCGCCAGCCAGCCCTGCGGGCCGAAGTAGGTCAGCATGCCTTCGGCGATCAGCACCGTGCCCAGGGTCAACGGCACCACCAGCAGGGTGGACAGAAAACGCTGGTAAGGGCCCTTGGCGCGCGTGGCGTAGGCAATGCCCAATGCGCAGGCGATGTTGATCAGTGTGGCCGGCAACGCCAGCTGCATGGTGTTGCCTATGGTCCGCCACAAATCCTGCGTCTGGAAGAAATGGATGTAGTTCTCAAACACCCCGCCCTGCTGCGGCTGGAAGGACAGCAGCAGGCCGTAGGCAAAGGGGTAGACGAAAAACATCACCATCAGCGCGGCGGCGGGCGCCACCAGCATGACGGCCGGGTCGAAAGGCGGGCGCCGCGCGGCGCCTTGCGGCGGCGGCAGGGTCATCGCGCTCATCTCAGCTTTCCCCTGCGTAAACCAGCACGCGCTCGGCCGGGGCCGAGAGCATGACCTGGTCGCCGGGCGCGACGACGCGCGAGGAGCGCACGTAGAGCAAATCGTCAAACGAGGTCCTGACCTGCAACAGCCATTCGCGGCCACCGTATTCGGCGGTTTCCACCACGCCGGGAAAAGCCTGCGGGCCGTCGCCTATCAGCAATTCATCGGGCCTTATCGCCGCCATCGCGGCCATGGCCGGACCGGGCTGCAGCGTGTGCATGGCGGTGCCTACCAGTTGCACGCCGCCCGGGCCTTCAAGGCTGAGCCCCGCGCCGTTGGCGGAAGCCACCCGAACCGGCAGCACATTGCGGTAGCCCATGAAGCGGGCGATGTCCAGCGTGGCCGGCCGCGCGAACACCTCTTGCGGCGTGCCGATCTGCTGTACCACACCCAGCTTCATGACCACGATGCGGTCGGCCATGGCCAGGGCTTCGTCCTGGTCGTGCGTCACGTAGACGGTGGAGCAGCCCTGGGCGCGGTGGATGCGGCGGATCTCGGAACGCATTTCAATGCGCAGCTTGGCGTCCAGGTTGGACAGCGGCTCGTCCATCAGGATCAGCGGCGGCTCGATGACGATGGCGCGCGCGATCGCCACGCGCTGCTGCTGGCCGCCCGAGAGCTGGCCCGGCAGCTTGTGGGCATGGGCCTGCAGTTGCACGGTGTCGAGGGCCGCGGCGACGCGCTGGTCGATTTCGGCCGCCGGCACGCCGCGCATCTTCAGGCCGAAGCCCACGTTGCGGCTGACCGACAGGTGCGGGAACAGCGCGTAGTTCTGGAACACCATGCCGAAGCCGCGTTTTTCCGGCGGCAGCGTATCAATGCGCCGCTCGTCCAGCCAGATGCTGCCGTCCGACAGCGGCATCAGGCCGGCCATGCAGTTGAGCGCSGTCGACTTGCCGCAGCCCGAGGGSCCSAGCAGCGCGATGAATTCGCCGCGCTCTATGGTCAGCGAGAGTTTTTCGAGCGCGTGCGCGCCGCCGAAGCTGCGGCTCACGCCGTCCAGGCGCAGCTGCCTGAACTCGTTTTTTCCCGCGGGCCGTCCCGCGGTGTTGGGCATCACCATGTCAGAAACCTTCGCGCCCGTGTTGCGGGCTGTTTGTTACTGGTTATCGATTGACTCCCYCTCCCCCTGGGAGAGGGTTGGGGTGAGGGCTGGCGGCGATAGAAATGCCGCTGCTTCATGCACAGGCCGCTGGCCCTCACCCCTGCCCTCTCCCAGAGGGAGAGGGAGCAAAACCTTGTGCGGCTCCTGGCGCTTACTTACCCTTGCCGGAACCGATTTCTTGATCCCACTTCTTGAAGGCGGCGACCATGGCCTTGTCTTCCAGCGGCTGGACGTGCGGCTGTTTGGCGATCCAGTCCGCGTACTCGGGACGGCCGTATTCCTTGATGATGTCCTGGCTCTTTTGCGGCGCCGCAGTCAGCGGCACGTTTTTCACGGCCGGGCCGGGGTAGAAGTAGCCGGAGTCATAGGTCAGCGCCTGTTGCTCGGGTTTGAGCAGGTAGGCCATCAGCTCCATCACGGCCGCCTGGCGGGCGGCGGGCAGGCCCTTGGGCATGGCCATGTAGTGCGCGTCGTTGACCCAGGTGAAACCGTTGAGCGCCGCCACCTTGAACTGCTTGGGCACCACGCCCAGCGCGCGCGGGTTGATGTCCCAGCCGGTCACCGTCACCGTCATGTCGCGTGAGCCTTCGCCGAGTTCCTTCATCACGGCGCCGGTGCCTGTGGGGTAGTACTCGATGCAGCTGTTGAGCTCTTTCAGGTAGGCCCAGGTCTTGTCCCAGCCGGCCATGGGGTCCTTGGGATCCTTGTCGCCGAGCAGGTAGGGCAGGCCCATCAGGAAGGTGCGGCCCGGGCCCGAGTTGGCCGGTCGCGCGTAAATCAGCTTGTTGGGATTGGCCTTGCACCAGGCCAGCAGCTCGGCCGGGGTTTTAGGCGGCGCCTTGACCTTGTCGGGGTTGTATTCGAGCAGCGGGCCCGCGGGCATATAGGTCACCATGACGGCCTGGCCGTTGGCCAGGTCCTGCATCTTGCGGGCGCTGGGCAGGTAGTTGTCCATCAGGTTCGGAAACTTCGCAGCGTGCGCCGGCAGCAGCGGCTCCCAGAGGTTGAGCGCGATACCCGCGGCCAGCGCATCGGCGCCGGTCAGCACCAGGTCGATGTCGGTGCGGCCCGCGGCCTGCATGGCCCTGATTTTTCCGGGAAGTTCGGGCGCGGGCGCCTTGGTGAAGGTGACGCGCGAAACCAGGTTGGGATTTTTCGCGGCAAAACTTTCCAGCGCCTCCTGCGTCAGCGCCAGGTTGCCGGCCACGTCGACGACGTTGAGGGTCACGGGCTGCGCATGCGCGGCAACGGCCGCGAACGCCGCCAGAATGCCGGCGGCCCGCAGGCCCAGGGCCAGGCGGGACATCAAATGTTCGAACTTGATCATGATCTTGTCTCCTTCATTGTTGGTGTGAATAGCGAACGATGAACTGTCAACGGAAATGCGAGGCTGCTGCCGTCCTCTTAAAAACGCGGGCTGATGCCGGAAAATTCCGGCTGGTACTTGCGCATCTGCGCCAGGTCGTTGCGGTTGCGGATGCCGCAATCCAGGTATTGCCGGTGCAGCTCGGCCAGTTTGACCGGGTCGAGCTCGACGCCCAGGCCGGGCGCCGTCGGCACCTTGACGGCGCCCTGGTCGAACTGGATCCGCTCGCCCTTGATGACCTCCTCCTCCTGCCACGGGTAATGCGTGTCGCAGGCATAGGTCAGGTTGGGAATTGCGGCGGCCGCGTGCGTCATGGCCATCAGGCTGATGCCCAGGTGCGAGTTGGAATGCATGGACATGCCCATGCCGAAAACGCCGCACATGCGCGCCAGTGCGGCCGTGGCTCTCAGGCCGCCCCAGTAATGGTGGTCCGACAGCAGGATGCTTACCGCATGCGTGGAGGCATTGCGCTTGAACTCCTCCATCGTGGTGACGCACATATTGGTCGCCAGCGGCATGCGGCAGCGCCGGGCCAGCTCGGCCATGGCCTCCTGGCCGGGTGCCGGGTCTTCGTAATACTCCAGCAAGTCGTCGAGTTCTTTCGCGGCGGCGATGCTGGTCTCCAGCGTCCAGTTGGCATTCGGGTCCAGCCGCAGTGGCACGCCGGGGAAGGCCCTGGACAGCGCCTTCATGGCGGCGATTTCTTCAGCCGGTGGGAACACGCCGCCCTTGAGCTTGATGCTCTTGAAGCCGTAAAGGCTCACCATGCGCTGCGCCTGCTTCACAACCTGCTCGGGCGTGACGGCTTCGCCCCAGGCGTCGGGCGCATAAGGTTTGCCGGCGTGCTCCGCGTATTTGTAGAACAGATAGGCGCTGTAAGGCACCTCCGCGCGCACGGCACCGCCCAGCAAGTCGCACACGGGCATGCCCAGGATCTGTCCTTGCAGGTCGAGCATGGCGACTTCCATCGCGCTGATGACCTTGTCGGCATTTTTGGCGGTGTGCGAGCCCGGCGCAAGCTCGAACTGCACGCTGCCGTCGCTGGCGTGTCCGGGCTTGATGGCTGCGCGTACACGCTCTTCCATGACGTTCAGCTCAAACGGGGACAGGCCGAGGACCAGGGCACGGGCCTGCTCCAGCACTTTCACCATGGGCTCGTCGCCGTAGGTTTCAGAGATGCCAAGGCGCCCGTCCGAAGTTTCCAGTTCGACAATGCTGCGCAGCGCCCAGGGTTCGTGGATACCGCTGGCGTTGAGCAGCGGTGCATCGCGAAACGCGATGGGCGTGATCCGGACTGCGCTGATTTTGATAGTTTTCATCCGCCCAACCATTATTCGCCCTTGATTCCGGCGATCTTGATGACCCGCGTCCAGCGGTCCAGCTCCCGTGCCACGAACTGCGTGTATTCCGTACTGCCCTGGGCCGGCACCACAAAGCCGTTGGCCTCCATCCGCGCGCGGATGGCGGGGGACTGCATCGCCTTGACGGCGGCGGCTTCTATTTTTTCCACGATGGGCTTGGGCGTGCCTTTGGGGACTGACAGGCCGGACCACGACAAGGCAGAGAAACCGGGGTAACCCGATTCATGAATGGTGGGCACGTCCGGGAACAAGGGATTGCGCGCCAAGCTGGTCACAGCCAGGGCCCGGAGCTTGCCCGCCTTGATATGCGGCAGCGCCACGTCCTGGTTGATGAACATCAAGGGGATCTGCCCGCCGAGAATATCCGTCAGCATGGGTCCGCCGCCCCGGTAGGGAATGCCCACCATAAAGAGGGGCTTGCAGTTTTCTTTTCTGACGCCCGAGCAGGTGCCGACGGTTTGCTTGAGCAGTTCCATCGCCATGTGGCCCGAAGCCGCGGGCACATAGCCATAGCTCAGTTTTCCGGGATTCGCTTTCCCGTAAGCGATCAGTTCCTGGAAGGTATTAAAGGGCGCAGAAGGATGGACCACCAGCACGTTGGGTCCCGAATGGACCTGCGTGATGTGGATGAAATCCTTGAGGGAGTCGTAGCCGAGCTTGGGGTTGAGGCCGTGCGCCACCGCATTCTGGCCAACACCTGTCTGTATCAGCGTATAGCCGTCGGGCGCCGCTTTGGCGCCCTTCTCCGTGCCGATGACCCCGCCCGCGCCGCCGAGGTTCTCCACGATCACCGGCTGCTTCAGAGCCTTGGTCAGCTCTTCCGCAATCATGCGTCCCATCACATCGCTGGTGCCGCCCGCCGGAAACGGAACGATAAGCTTGATCGCCCTCGACGGGTAGTCGGTCTGGGCCTGGACCGGAAGGGCCAGCAGGCAGGCGGCCGCAGCCACGCACGCAAGCGCGGCGGAAAATATTTTCCTGGACATCCCTGCCCGGGTCAGGCCATCGCAGCCCCGGTACCGGCAACGGTTTTGAGAAATCTCCGGCGCGCGCATATTGACTTGACTCATGTTTGTCTCCTTTTTTATTTGCCAACGGCAAGGTCGTGCGGCAACAGGAAATCAATTTACTGTGGTCTCAACCAATTTGTTAGCGCTAACAAATTAATATTAGGGCAAAGGCAATTTGTTAGCGCTAACAAATTAATATTAGGGCAAAGG
>NZ_JBFUBY010000081.1:0-15067 GCF_056405515.1 Polaromonas sp. P1_G2 | reverse complement strand
CCCCCGCGCTGCGCGGATACGTGACCAGCAAGCTGGATCGGATTACCCGGCATTTCGACCAGGTAGTGGACGTAAAAGTCCTGTTGACAGTGGACAACATGAAAGAAAAGGAAAGACGCCAGCGGGCCGAGTGCAATGTGCACGTCAAGGGCCGCGACCTGTTTGCCGAGAGTTCCCACGCTGATCTTTACGCCGCCGTTGACGAGTTGACCGACAAGCTGGACCGCCAGGTCGGACGTTACAAAACCAGAACCCAGGACCACCACCACATTGCCGCCAAGCGCCAGGCCTGAAGGGCCTTTCCGTTTTCTGCCTCAGCCGGTGCGGTCCGGCGGAATCTTCCGCCCCGGCCGCCCTGTACAGAGCTTGCGCAAGTTGTTGAAAGAAGCCGCTTGAAGCACTCAAGCGGCTTTTTTATGCCTCTTTTTCCAGCAAACCCGCTGCAAAGTGCATAATTCGGCGACTAAAAGATTGTTATGAACCGTCTTTCGCAAATATTGCCCCCCTCCCAAGTGCTGGTCAGCGTTGAAGCGACCAGCAAAAAACGCGCTTTTGAAGAAGCCGGGCTGCTGTTCGAAAACCAGCACGGCCTGAACCGCGCGCTGATCACCGACAGCCTGTTCGCCCGTGAACGCCTGGGCTCGACCGGCCTGGGCCACGGGGTGGCGATTCCGCACGGCCGCATCAAGGGACTCAAGGCGCCCATGGCGGCGGTGTTCCTGCTGCAATCGCCGATCGGCTTTGACGCACCGGACGAGCAGGCCGTGGGCCTGCTGATTTTCCTGCTGGTCCCCGAAGCCGCCACGCAAAAACACCTCGAAATCCTCTCGGAAATCGCCGAGCTGCTCAGCGACAGCACCCTGCGCGAACAGCTCAAGACCAGCACCGATGCCGCCGGACTGCACCACCTGATCGCTTCCTGGCATTCCGTCCACGAAGTCAGCTCCTAGGCCTTATCGGCCGCTCCCGAATCACAGGCCGGCATGAAGCCCACCGTCGTCAGCGCTGACGTTTTATTTGAGGACCACCGCGCTTCCCTGAAATGGGAATGGGTCGCCGGCCTGGGCGCCTCCGAGCGGCGCTTCGACGAAGTGGCCGTGCGGGCCGCGCGTTCCGGCGCCGACCTGGTCGGTTACCTCAACTACATCCATCCCTACCGCGTGCAGATCCTGGGCGAGCGCGAGGTCGCCTACCTGACCAACGCCAGCCCCGAGGATTGCGCCCGCCGCATCTCCCGCATCATCACGCTGGAACCGCCGGTGCTGGTCGTGGCCGACGGCCAGGTGGCGCCCGACACGCTGCTGTCCATGTGCGAGCGCGCGCAGCTGCCGATGTTCTCCACGCCGGAGTCGGCCGCCTTCGTGATCGACGTGCTGCGGGCCTATCTGTCCAAACACTTCGCCGACCGCACTTCGATGCACGGCGTGTTCATGGACATCCTCGGCCTGGGCGTGATGATCACCGGCGAGTCGGGCCTGGGCAAAAGCGAGCTGGGCCTGGAGCTGATCTCGCGCGGCCACGGCCTGGTGGCCGACGACGCGGTCGATCTGTACCGCATCAACCAGACCACCATCGAAGGGCGCTGCCCAGAGCTGCTGCAGAACCTGCTCGAAGTGCGCGGCATAGGCCTGCTCGACATCAAGGCGATCTTCGGCGAGACGGCGGTGCGCCGCAAGATGCGCCTGAAGATGATCGTGCACCTGGTGCGCCGCGAGACGCTGGAGCGCGACTACGAACGCATTCCCTATGAGCCGCTGACGCAGGACGTGCTGGGAATTCCGGTGCGCAAGGTCATCATCCAGGTGGAGGCCGGCCGCAACATCGCCGTGCTGGTGGAAGCCGCGGTGCGCAACGCGATTTTGCAGCTGCGCGGCATCAATACCTACCAGGAATTCGTGGAGCGGCACCGCCGCGCCATGGAACAAGACGACTAGAAGGCGCGAATAAACCTACTGCGCCCCCCGATCTCGCGCCTGCGGCCTCGCCGTACGGGTGTACGGCTCCGGTCCTCGACGCGACCTCGGGGCGCTCGCTACGGTTTCTTCACACCTTCTAGGCCGCGCCGCATACCCGCTCAACTCAAGCGTGGTGATGCCTCACCGGCATGCCGTTGCGGTTGGGGCATTTGTCCTTGGTGCAGTTGGCGTAGATGGACAGGGAGTGGTCGGCGATGGTAAAGCCCTTGGACTTGGCGACCGACTGCTGGCGTTTTTCGATCTCGGCGTCGTAAAACTCCTCGACCTTGCCGCAGTCCAGGCAGACCAGGTGGTCGTGGTGCTGGCCTTCGTTGATCTCGTAGACCGCCTTGCCGGACTCGAAATTGCTGCGATTCAGCAAACCCGCCTGCTCGAACTGGGTCAGCACCCGGTAGACGGTGGCCAGGCCGATGTCCGAACGCTCCTCGAGCAGCACCCGGAACACGTCTTCAGCCGTCATGTGGCGCTGTTTTCCCGCCTGAAAAATCTCCAGGATTTTCAGGCGCGGCAAAGTTGCCTTGAGGCCGGTATTTTTCAGTTCGTCGATGTTGCTCATGGGAAAACTCTCTGGGTGAAACCGGTGTGACGCGGCGGTTGTGACCCTTCAGGGCAGGCGCAGGCCGGGAGCCCCCAGCCGCTACAATGAACAATCATATCGCTACACCCCCTTACTATGTCAGCCATGCCTGCAAATCATCGTTACAGCGCCCGAACCGCTTTCCTGCTCCTGGCTTGCACGGTGCTGGCGTCCTGCGGCGGCATGCGCGGCAGTTCCATCAACCCGGTCAACTGGGTGACCCCCTACAAGATCGACGTCATCCAGGGCAACTTTGTCTCCAAGGAGCAGGTCGAGCAGCTGAAAGCAGGCATGACGCGCGACCAGGTCAAGGCCACGATGGGCACGCCGCTGATGGCCAGCCTGTTCCACGGTGACCGCTGGGATTACGTTTTCACCCTGAAGCGCCAGGGCGTGGAGCCCCAGTCCTACAAGTACACCGTGTTCTTCAAGAACGACCAGCTCGAGCGCTTTGAAGGCGACGCCATGCCGAGCGAGACCGAATTCATCTCCAAGCTGGGCAACCGGCGCAAGCTGGGCGACGTGCCTGTGCTGGAAGCCACCGAAGCGCAGCTGAAGGCCGCCGAAAAACCCAAATCCGCCTCAGCCAGCGCCGCGGCCCCTGCCAGCGTACCCGCCGGCACGCCGGCCGCCAGCTACCCTCCCCTCGAAAGCCCGAAACAGTGAGCGGGGCGGCCCTCAACCAGGCCCGCCGACACAGGGTCGCGGTGGCGGGCGCCAGCGGCCGCATGGGCCAGATGCTGGTCGAAGCCATCGCCGCCAGCACCGACTGCCAGCTGACCGGCGCGCTTGACTTGGCCTCCAGCCCGGCCGTGGGCAGCGATGCCGCCGCGTTCTCGGGCCGCGCCAGCGGTGTGCTCATCAACGCCGACATCCGCCAGGGCTTAAAAGACTCCCGCGTGCTGATCGACTTCACCCGCCCCGAAGGCACGCTGGCCCACCTGGCGGCCTGCCGCGAAATGGGGGTCAAGCTGGTCATAGGCACCACGGGCTTCTCGGAGGCGCAGAAAGCCGAAATCGCCRCCGCCGCCAAGGACATCGCCATCGTCATGGCGCCCAACATGAGCGTGGGCGTCAACGTCACGCTCAAGCTGCTCGAAATGGCGGCACAGGCCCTGTCCACCGGCTACGACATTGAAATCGTCGAGGCGCACCACCGCCACAAGGTCGACGCGCCCTCCGRCACCGCGCTCAAGATGGGCGAGGTAATCGCCGGCGCGCTGGGCCGCGACCTCAAGGACTGCGGTGTCTATGCGCGCGAAGGCGTGACGGGCGAACGCGATCCCCTGTCCATCGGCTTTTCCGCCGTGCGCGGCGGCGACGTCGTCGGCGACCACACCGTGATGTTTCTGGGCACCGGCGAACGCATAGAGATCAGCCACAAGTCGTCCAGCCGCAGCAACTATGCCCAGGGCAGCCTGCGCGCCGCCCGCTTCCTGGACGGCCATGCCACCGGCCTTTTCGACATGTTCGACGTGCTGGGCCTCAAAAAATAAACGCGGCGCAGGCCGCGGCAGCTTCAAAGGTGTAACCGGATGGACTTCTTCAGCCTCATGACCCAAGGCGGTATCGTCAGCCAGCTGGTGGCCGTCCTGCTGCTAGGCATGTCGGTGGCGAGCTGGGTCGTGATCCTCTGGAAAACCTGGCTGCTTCGCCGTGCCGGCGGCGACGTCGCGCGCAGCACCGCCGCTTTCTGGCAATCGGCCTCGGTCGAACAAGCCCGGGAAAAAGTCGCCGCCTTCGACCGCGAAGCCCTGGTGCTGCCGCTGATCGCCGCGACGGCCCTTCCGGCCGGCGGCACGCTGGCCACGGCGGGCGACAAATCCCAGCAACTGACCCGTGTGTTGCGCGACGCGCTGCACGCCGTGCTGCACAAGCTGCAGTTCGGCCAGGTGCTGCTGGCCACCGTCGGCTCCACCGCGCCTTTTGTGGGGCTGCTGGGCACGGTCTGGGGGATTTACCACGCGCTGGTCGGCATCGCCTCGGCCGGCCAGATCACCATCGACAAGGTTTCCGGCCCCGTCGGCGAAGCCCTTATCATGACGGCCGCCGGCCTGGCCGTGGCCATCCCGGCCGTGCTGGCCTACAACATCTTCGGCCGCTACATAGGCCGCATCGAAGCCGACCTTGAAGGCTTCGCCCGCGATTTGCGCGAGCTCCTGGCGCACAAGGCTTGACCATGGCTTTCGGACGCCTTGAACGCACGCCCGGCCCGCAGCCCATGAGCGACATCAACGTCACGCCGCTGGTGGACGTGATGCTGGTGCTGGTGGTCATCTTCATCATCACCGCGCCCCTGCTGGCCAGCAGCATACGGCTGGACCTGCCCAAGACCGACGCCGCCAAACCGGCCGACGCCCCGAAATTCGTCACCCTGGTGGTCGACAAAGCCGGCCAGGCCTTCCTGAACGACAAGCCCCTGAACATGGATGAGCTGGCCGGCCGGCTGGCCGAAACCTCCGCCCAGAATCCCGACACCGAGGTCCAGCTGCGGGCCGACGAGGGTGTGCCTTATGGCAAGGTGGTCCAGGTGATGGGCGTGGCGCAAAAAGCCGGGCTCAACCGCATCGGCTTTGTGGCCGACAACCCTTCCGGCGCGGCGGTGAGCCGCTAAGCGGCGCGGATACTGCCCCTGCCCCTAAAATCGGGGATTCGCGGCAATCGGCCGCGCGCCCGCGCCGCCGGGCTTTCTCCCCGTTTCCTGTTCCGTTTTCTTTCCGTTTTCCGCTTTCCCGGTTCTCCATGCAAGACAAATACAACCATCTCGACGTTGAGCGCGACGCTCAAGCCCATTGGACCGCCGCCGACGCCTACCGCGTGACGGAAGACGCCGGCCGCAAGAAGTACTACGCCTGCTCCATGCTGCCCTACCCCAGCGGCAAGCTGCATATGGGCCATGTGCGCAACTACACCATCAACGACATGCTCACGCGCCACCTGCGCATGAAGGGCTACAACGTCTTGATGCCCATGGGCTGGGACGCCTTCGGCCTGCCGGCCGAAAACGCCGCCATGAAAAACAAGGTACCGCCGGCCCAGTGGACCTACGACAACATCGCCTACATGAAAAAGCAGATGCAGGCGATGGSGCTGGCCATCGACTGGAGCCGCGAAGTCGCCACCTGCGACCCGGGCTACTACAAGTGGAACCAGTGGCTGTTCCTCAAGATGCTGGAAAAAGGCATCGCCTACCGCAAGACGCAGGTCGTGAACTGGGACCCGGTCGACCAGACCGTGCTGGCCAACGAGCAGGTCATAGACGGCAAGGGCTGGCGCACCGGCGCCGTTGTGGAAAAGCGCGAGATCCCCGGCTACTACCTCAAGATCACGGCCTACGCCGAAGAGCTGCTCGACAGCGTCAGCCACAAGTTGCCCGGCTGGCCCGAGCGCGTCAAGCTGATGCAGGAGAACTGGATCGGCAAGAGCGAAGGCGTGCGCTTTGCCTTCACGCACGACGTCCAGGACGCCTCCGGCAAGCTGATCGGCGATGGAAAGATGTACGTCTTCACCACGCGCGCCGACACCATCATGGGCGTGACCTTCTGCGCCGTGGCGCCCGAGCACCCGCTGGCCCTGCACGCCGCCGCCTCCAGCCCCACGGTCGCGGCCTTCGTCGAGGAGAGCAAAGCCGGCGGCACGACCGAAGCCGAACTCGCCACGCAGGAGAAAAAAGGCGTGCCCACCGGCCTGTTCGTCACGCACCCGCTCACCGGCGGCAAGGTCGATGTCTGGGTCGGCAATTACGTGCTTATGAGCTATGGCGACGGCGCCGTCATGGGTGTGCCCGCGCACGACGAGCGCGACTTTGAATTCGCCAAAAAATACGGCCTGCCGATCAAGCAGGTGGTCGACGTCAAGGGCCAGGCCTATAGCACCGACGCCTGGGCCGATTGGTACGGCGACAAGCAGCAGGGCGTGACCATCAACTCCGGCAAGTACGACGGCCTGGGCTTCAAAGCCGCCGTCGACGCTGTCGCAGCCGATTTAGCTGCCAAGGGCCTCGGCGAGAAAAAAACCACCTGGCGCCTGCGCGACTGGGGTGTGAGCCGCCAGCGCTACTGGGGCACGCCGATTCCCATCATCCATTGCGAAGAGCATGGCGCGGTCCCGGTGCCCGAAAAAGACCTGCCCGTGGTGCTGCCGCAGGACTGCGTGCCCGACGGCTCCGGCAACCCGCTGCACAAGCACGCGGGCTTTCACGCCGGCGTGGTCTGCCCCGTCTGCGGCAAGCCCGGCCGCCGCGAGACCGACACCATGGACACTTTTGTCGACTCGTCCTGGTACTTCATGCGCTACTGCGACCCGAAGAACGGCGAGAAGATGGTGGCCGAAGGCGCCAATTACTGGATGCCCATGGACCAGTACATAGGCGGCATCGAGCATGCCATCCTGCACCTGCTGTATGCGCGCTTCTGGACCAAGGTCATGCGCGACCTGGGCCTGGTGACGGTCGACGAGCCCTTCACCAAGCTGCTGACGCAGGGCATGGTGCTCAACGAGGCTTTTTCGCGCACCACCACCGGCAAGCAGTACTTCTGGGCGCACGAACTCGACATCGTGCGCGACGAACACGCCAAGGTGGTCTCCGCCACCGCCAAGGCCGACGGCCTGCCGGTGCCCTACGAAGGCTGGACCACCATGTCCAAGTCCAAGAACAACGGCGTGGATCCGCAGGACCTGATAGAGAAGTACGGCGCGGACACCGCCCGGCTCTACACCATGTTCACCGCGCCGCCCGACACCACGCTTGAATGGAACGATGCCGCGCTCGAGGGCTCTTACCGCTTCCTGCGCCGCGTCTGGAACTTCGGCGTCAAGCTCGGCGCCGGCAAGCAGCCCGAAAGCGGCGCGCCCGCGTTCGACAAGGACACCAAGGCCTTGCGCCTGGAAATCCACGCCGTGCTCAAGCAGATCGACTACGACTACCAGCGCATGCAGTACAACACCGTGGTGTYGGGCAACATGAAGCTGCTCAACGCACTGGAAGACTTCAAGGGCGCGGCATCGGCCGGTTCCGACGCCGCGCTGCGCGAAGGCTTCGGCATCCTGCTGCGCTGCCTGTACCCGGCAACACCCCACCTGGCGCACGCGCTGTGGTCGCAGCTCGGTTATGCCGCGCAGCACGGC
This sequence comes from Polaromonas sp. P1_G2, assembly GCF_056405515.1. NCBI lineage: Bacteria > Pseudomonadati > Pseudomonadota > Betaproteobacteria > Burkholderiales > Comamonadaceae > Polaromonas > Polaromonas sp. P1_G2. Next base: position 7,387 of record NZ_JBFUBY010000081.1, on the reverse strand, counting down.
GAGCTGCTCGACGCCCCCTGGCCCCAGGTGGATGCCGCCGCGCTGCAGCAGGACGAGATCGAACTGGTGCTGCAGATCAACGGCAAGCTGCGCGGTGCCGTCACGGTGCCGGCCGGCGCCGACAAGGCCGCCATCGAGGCGGCAGCGCTGGCGTCGGAAGCTTTCACCAAACAGGCCGCGGGCGCGCCCGCCAAAAAGGTGATCGTGGTCCCCGGCCGGTTGGTCAATATCGTCATCTGAGACTGTTTCAACGAAGAGAAGGCAAGCCATGCAGCGTCGCGCATTCCTCTCCCTGTCGGCCACCGCCGCCGCCCTGAGCCTCAGCGGCTGCGGCTTCGCGCTGCGCAAGGCGCCCAATTTCGCCTTCAGCACGCTGTACTCCTCCCTGGGCGAAGGCTCACCGCTGGGCGTGGAACTCAGGCGCTCGCTGCAGTCCACCCGCAAGGTGGAAGTGATCTCCGACCCTCGCCGCCTCAACGAAGCGCAGGTGGTGCTCGACGTGCTGGGCGACCGGCGCGAAAAAGTGGTGCTCAGCACCAACGCTTCGGGCCAGGTGCGCGAGTTCCAGCTGCGGCTGCGCTTTCGCTTCAGGCTGCGCACGCTCGCGGGCAAGGAGCTGATTCCCGACACCGAAATCCTGCAGCAGCGCGACATCAGCTTCAACGAATCCGCCGTGCTGGCCAAGGAAGCCGAAGAGGCCCTGCTTTACCGCGACATGCAGGGTGACGTGGTCCAGCAAATCATGCGCCGCCTGGCGGCCGTGACGGAACTGTAAGACAGGCCCGCGGGCTTCACGCCCGCATCACGCCCGCATCAGTGTGCTCTTGCCAAACAGGCTCTCGATCAGGTCCACCGCGACTTCGGCCGTTCCGTTGCGCACGTCCAGTGCCGGGTTGAGCTCCATCACGTCGAGCGAGCCCAGCAGGCCGGTGTCGGCGATCATCTCCATGCACAGCTGGGCCTCGCGGTAGGTCGGCCCGCCCTTGATGGCGGTGTCCACGCCCGGCGCGATGGAGGGGTCCAGGAAATCCACGTCAAAACTCACGTGCAGGTGGGTGCCGGCATCCATGCCGGCCAGCGCTTTTTCCATGGTGTGGCGCATGCCCATCTCGTCGATGTAGCGCATGTCGAACACCTCCAGCCCCTGCTGACGCACAAAACGTTTTTCCCCTTCGTCCACACTGCGGATGCCGATCTGCCGGATAGCCGAGGGGCTCATGGCCGGCGTGGCGCCGCCTATGCCTGTGAGCTCGGCCGGGCCATGGCCGCAGAGCACCGCCACCGGCATGCCGTGCACATTGCCGGTGGGCGTGAGGGCATTGGTGTTGAAGTCGGTATGCGCGTCCAGCCAGAGCACACGCAGTTTCTTGCCGGTGGCGCGGCAGTGGCGCGCCACCGCGCTGATGGAACCTATGCCCAGGCAATGGTCGCCGCCCAGCAGGATGGGCAGGCGGCCGGCGGCCAAACTCTGGTACATGGCTTCATGCACGGCTTTGTTCCAGTCAACCACTTCATCCAGGTGCCGGTAGCCGTCGGCAGGCGGCAACCAGGGGTTGGTCGGGCCGGCCAGGTTGCCGGTGTCGGCGACCTCCAGGCCGCGCGCCTGCAGCGCTTCGCGTATGCCGGCCACGCGCAGGGCCTCGGGGCCCATGGAGGCGCCGCGGCTGCCCGCGCCTATGTCGGTGGGCGCGCCTATCAGGTCAACGGTGATGCTCATCAAGGGGCCATTTCGGGGGTGGTGTCCAGACGGGTAGCCTTGACTGTACGGGCTGCGGCCGGCGCCAGCAAGCCGAACAGGTCCTTGGGATTGTCCAGGCGCGGCACCAAGTCGATCCGCCGGCGATTCGCGGCGTCGGCCAGCTGCAGCTTGTGCAGGTAGCGCAGGGCCGAATAGTCCTCCAGCGCGAAGCCGACCGAATCGAAAATCGTGACCTCAAGAGGCGACGCGCGCCCCACGGCCGTGCCCTTGAGCACGTCGGCGAATTCAGCCACCTTGAAATCCTCCGCCATCTGCTGGATCTCGCCCTCGATGCGCGACTGCGGCTCGAACTCGACCACCACACGCGCGTCGGGGCGCAGCAGGATGTCGGCGTGCAGCTCGGTCTTGCCCGGGCAGTCGCCGCCCACGGCGTTCAGGTGCATGCCGGGTTTGATCATCTCCGGTGTGAGGATGACGGCGTTGCGCTTGTCGGCGGTGATGGTGGTCACGATGTCGGCTCCTTGCACGGCCTCGGCGGCGGATTGGCAAATCACCACACGCAGGTCGCTCAGCCCCATCGCATGCAGGTTACGGGCCAGTTTGTCGCTGGCCGCGGCGTCGATGTCGAAAAGCCGCATCTCGCGTATGCCCAGCATGTGGTGAAAGGCGATCGCCTGGAATTCGCTTTGCGCGCCGTTGCCGATGATGGCCATCACGCGGCTGTCCGGCCTGGCCATCCATTTCGCGGCCAGTGCCGAGGTGGCGGCGGTGCGCAGCGCGGTGGTGATGGTGAGCTCGGACAACAGCAGCGGGTAGCCGGTGTCCACGTCGGCCAGCACGCCGAAGGCCGTGACCGTCAGCAGGCCCAGCTCGGTGTTCTTGGGGTGGCCGTTGACGTACTTGAAGGAATACTGGTGGCCATCGCTAGTCGGCATCAACTCGATCACGCCGTCGGGCGAATGGATGGCGTGGCGCGCCGACTTGTCGAAATCGTTCCAGCGCCGGTAGTCATGTTCGATCTCGCCGGCCAGGCCTTCGATGAAGGCGGCCGCGCCGCGCTGGCGCACGATTTTCTGGATGCTCTCAATGCCAATGTAGTCAACCATGATGGGGCTCCCGGTCCTTGTACTGATTTCCATTGTCCGCAGTGCTTGTGCCAAATAAAAGTCAGTAAGTTGATCAGATTTATCCGTTGTTTGAACAAATAGACAGCCTCAATTGACGTTATGCCAATAAAATGCGCACATGGACGATACCGACCGCCAACTGCTGTCCCTGCTGCGCGACAACGCCCGGGCCTCCGTCGCCTCGCTGGCCAAGGTGCTGCGGGTCTCGCGCGGTACGGTGCAGAACCGGCTGGCCCGGCTGGAGGCCGACGGCACCATCACCGGCTACACGGTGCGCCTCAAGCCCCAGGCCGAGGGCCACCGCATACGCGCTTTCATGACGGTGGCGGTGGAAGGCAACCGTACGGCGGCCGTGCTGGCGGCCCTGCGCGGCGACCCGGCCGTGAGCGCGCTGCACACCACCAACGGCCGCTGGGACATGGTGGCCGAGCTGCAGGCCGACAGCCTCGAAGCCTTTGACAGCGTGCTGAGCCGCATACGCCTGCTTGAAGGCATCGCCAACACTGAAACCAGCCTGCTGCTGTCGACCAGCAAACTCTGAACGCCCGCACAAGCCCAGCCGCTAAACTCCCTCCCATGAATCTGGCTCCCGCCCAACTCCAGGAACACCTCAAGCGCGGCTTGAAGAGCCTGTACACCCTGCACGGCGACGAGCCCCTGCTGGTGCAGGAGTTCGCCGACGCGCTGCGCGCTTCGGCGCGTGCCCAGGGCTACACCGAACGCACGGTGCACACCGTGGCCGGCGCGCATTTCGACTGGAGCGAGGTGCTGGCCAGCGGCGGTTCGCTGAGCCTGTTCGCCGACAAGCAGATTGTGGAAATCCGCATCCCCAGCGGCAAGCCCGGCAAGGACGGCTCGGTCGCGCTGCAGCAGATCGCCGAGCGCGCGCAAGGCGACGACTCCACCCTCACTTTGGTCATGCTGCCGCGGCTGGACAGCATGACGGCCAAGGGCGCCTGGTTCGGCGCGCTCGAAAGTTTCGGCGTCACCGTCAAGTTCGACCCCATCGACAGGCGCAACCTGCCGCAGTGGATCGCCCAGCGCCTGCAGCAGCAGGGCCAGCGCGTGGCCGCCGGCGAGGAAGGTCAGCGCACGCTGCAGTTTTTCGCCGACCGCGTCGAGGGCAACCTGCTGGCCGCGCACCAGGAAATCCAGAAGCTGGGCCTGCTCTATCCGGCCCAGTCCGGTGGCAGCGACGGCGTCCTCAGCTTCGACCAGGTCGAAAACGCCGTGCTCAACGTGGCGCGCTACGACGTCTTCAAGCTCTCCGAAGCCGTGCTGGGCGGCCAGGCGGTGCGCGTGGCGCGCATGCTGGACGGCCTGCAGTCCGAGGGCGAGTCCGAAGTGCTGGTGCACTGGGCGCTGGCCGAGGACATTCGCAGCATGAAGCGCGTGAAAGATGCCATCAGTGCAGGCCGGCCCATGCCCATGGCGCTGCGCGAAAACCGCGTCTGGGGCATCAAGGAAAAGCTCTTCGAGCGCGTGCTGCCGCAGATCGGCGACACCACCCTGGCCAACCTGCTGCACGCCGCCCACAAGGTCGACGGCATCGTCAAGGGCCTGAAACAGCCCGACTGGCCCGCCGATGGCTGGCAGGCCCTGCACCGCCTGGCCGGCATGGTGTGCGAGCAATGCACCTTGCAGGGACGCACCCGGCAGGCATAGCCCCCTGCGCCGTGGGCGCGCTCCGGCAGGCCTAAAATGGACCGGATGAACGCGCCCGATCTCCAAAAAGCCCTTTCCTCTTCCAGCGATATCGCCGGCGATGTCCCGCGCTTGATGGAACTGCTGGGGTCCCGCGCCAAAGCGGCTTCAGCCGAAGTGGCGCGCGCGCCGGCGGCCGTCAAGAACAAGGCTTTGCTGAACCTGGCCAAGGCGCTGCGAAAAAACACGGCAGCGCTGGAGACGGCCAACCAGCGCGACCTGGAGCGCGCCCAAACCGCAGGCCTGGCCGGCCCCCTGCTGGACCGGCTCAAGCTCACCCCCAAGATCATCGACACCGTTGCCCAGGGCTGCGAGCAGCTGGCCGCCATGGCCGACGTGATCGGCGACATCATCGGCATGAAGGAGCAGCCCAGCGGCATACGCGTGGGCCAGATGCGCGTGCCCATCGGCGTCTTCGGCATGATTTACGAAAGCCGGCCCAACGTGACGATTGAAGCCGCGTCGCTGGCCATCAAGAGCGGCAATGCCTGCATACTGCGCGGCGGCTCGGAAGCGATTGAATCGAACAAGGCGCTGGCGGCGCTGGTGCAGCAGGCCCTGGCCGACGCCGGCCTGCCGCCCGATGCCGTGCTGCTCGTGCCCACCACCGACCGCGAGGCCGTCGGCCACCTGATCGCCATGCCGCAATATGTGGACGTCATCATCCCGCGCGGCGGCAAGGGCCTGATAGAGCGCATCAGCCGCGACGCCAAGGTGCCGGTCATCAAGCACCTGGACGGCAACTGTCATGTGTACGTCGACGACCCCTGCGACCTGGAGATGGCCGTGAACGTGGCCGATAACGCCAAAACCCAGAAATACAGCCCCTGCAATGCCAGCGAAGGTTTGCTGGTGGCGCGCGGCGTGGCGGCGCAATTCCTGCCGAAAATCGGCGCGATCTACGCCGCGAAAGGCGTGGAAATGCGCTGCGACCCGGAGGCGCTGGCCATCCTGTCCGGCATCAAAGGCGCCAACACCACGGCCGCCAGCGAGCAGGACTGGTACGAGGAATACCTGGCGCCCATCATCAGCATCAAGGTGGTGGACGGCATTGATGAAGCCATCGCCCACATCAACCATTATTCCAGCCACCACACCGACGCCATCCTCACGCGCGACCATGTGCATGCCCAGCGCTTCATGCGCGAGGTGGACTCGGCCAGCGTCATGGTGAATGCGAGCACCCGCTTCGCCGATGGCTTCGAGTTCGGGCTGGGCGCCGAAATCGGCATCAGCACCGACAAGTTCCATGCGCGCGGGCCGGTCGGCATTGAAGGGCTGACCTCCCTCAAGTATGTGGTGCTGGGACAGGGCGAAGTGCGCACCTGAGGGCATGCCGGGCCGCGATCCCGGCCCACGGATTTTTGGATGGATTGCGTTGGCGTTACCCCTTGTAACCCGGGTATCCCATCCCAATATCCCTAAAATTCGGTCAGCTATAACCGAAGCAAATAACAGATTCCCCTATCGAAAGTGGCCGAATGGTTCCGCACCTCATCACCGCCCTGAACGGCCCCATCAACGAACTCGAACAACGCGTCCTGGACTCCACCCCCGCGATCGAGCGCTGGTTCCGGCTGGAGTGGATGGAGCACACGCCGCCGTTTTACAGCTCGGTCGACATCCGCAACGCGGGCTTCAAGCTGGCCCCGGTGGACACCAACCTCTACCCCGGCGGCTGGAACAACCTGACGCCCGAGATGCTGCCGCTGGCGGTGCAGGCCGCCATGGCCGCGATCGAGAAGATCTGCCCCGAAGCGCGCAACCTGCTGGTCGTGCCCGAGAACCACACGCGCAACAGCTTTTACCTGTCCAACGTGCTGCAGCTCAAGCGCATCTTCCACCAGGCGGGCCTTAACGTGCGTTTCGGCTCGCTGAGCGCCGACATCAAGGAACCCACCACCTTGAACCTGCCGACCGGCGAGACCATCACGATAGAGCCGCTGATCCGCACCGACCGGCGCCTGGGCCTGAAGGATTTCGACCCCTGCACCATCCTGCTGAACAACGACCTGTCGGCCGGCATCCCCGGCATCCTGGAAGACATCAACGAGCAGTACCTGTTGCCACCGCTGCACGCGGGCTGGTCGGTGCGCCGCAAGTCGCACCACTTCAAGGCCTATGAAGAAATTTCCAAGCGCTTCGGCAAGCTGCTGGGCATAGACCCCTGGCTGATCAACCCGATGTTCGCGCAATGCGGCGAGGTCAACTTCGCCGAGAACACCGGCATGGAATGCCTGACCACCAACGTCGACGCGCTGCTGACCAAGATCAAGCGCAAGTACAAGGAATACGGCATCAACGAAAAGCCTTTTGTCGTCGTCAAGGCCGACAACGGCACTTACGGCATGGGCATCATGACGGTGCGCGACGTGAAGGACCTGGAAGCGCTGAACCGCAAGACCAAGAACAAGATGAGCACCACCAAGGACGGCCAGGCGCTGTCAGAGGTGATCATCCAGGAAGGCGTGCTGACCAACGAGCGCGTCAACGACGCCGTGGCCGAACCCGTGGTCTACATGATGGACCGCTACGTCGTCGGCGGCTTTTACCGCGTGCATGCCGAGCGCGGCGTGGACGAGAACCTCAACGCGCCCGGCGCCAGCTTTGTGCCGCTGGCCTTCGCCGACAGCGGCCGCCTGCCGCAGCCCGGCGAAAAGCCCGGCTCCAGCAACCCCAACCGCTTCTATATGTATGGCGTGATCGCGCGCCTGGCCATGCTGGCCGCGAGTTACGAACTCGAAGCCACCGACCCGGACGCCGAGGTTTACGACTGAAAAAGCCCCCGCGAGGGGCTTTTTCATGGCTATTCCGGTTTTGGCCTGCCAGGCCGGGCATGGCGCACTCTTAAATAGAT
>NZ_JBFUBY010000080.1:0-15208 GCF_056405515.1 Polaromonas sp. P1_G2 | reverse complement strand
CAGCAATTATGAAATCGACATCTTCGACGCGCTGATCAAGGCCGCCAGCCGCGAAACCGGCGAGAAGGACCTGGGCAACAAGAGCTTGTTCGTCATCGCCGACCACATCCGCGCCACCGCCTTCCTGGTGAGCGACGGCGTCAACCCGTCCAATGAAGGCCGCGGCTACGTGCAGCGCCGCATCATCCGCCGCGCGATCCGCCACGGCTACAAGCTGGGCAAGAAGACGCCGTTCTTCCACAAGCTGGTGGCCGACCTGGCCCGCCTGATGGGCGACGCCTACCCCAAACTCAGGACCGACGAAGCCCGCATCACCGCCGTGCTCAAGGCCGAGGAAGAGCGTTTCTTTGAAACGCTGGAGAACGGCATGGAACTGCTATTGCGGGAAATCAATACTCTTGTTGATATTTCGCAGACCGAGTTCAAGGACAACACTTCGAGCATCTTGCTGAATGGAAAGACAGCATTCCTGTTGCACGGTACTTACGGGTTTCCGATTGATCTGACGGCAGACGTTTCTCGTGAATTTGGTATTGGTGTTGACGAAGTTCAGTTCAAAATCGAGCTTGAAGCGGAGAAAGCGCGTGGCCGCGCAGCCGGCAAGTTCAAGATGGACCGCGCGCTGGAATACACCGGCGGCGGCAACACCTTCACCGGCTACGAGTTGCTCGAAGAGCCCGCCAAGGTGGTGGCGCTGTACGCCGACGGCGTGGCCGTGCAGGCCCTCAACGCCGGGCAAAGCGGTGTGGTGGTGCTCAACACCACGCCTTTCTATGCCGAAAGCGGCGGCCAGGTCGGCGACCAGGGCCGCATCACCGCGGCCGGCGCCGGTTTCGCGGTGGACGACACGCTCAAGATCCGGGCTGATGTGTTCGGCCACTACGGTGTGCAGGAAGAGGGCACGCTGAAAGTCGGCGATGCGGTGATGGCGCAGGTCAATACCGCTGTGCGCGCCGCTACCGTGCGCAACCACAGCGCCACGCACTTGATGCACAAGGCACTGCGCGAAGTGCTGGGCGACCACGTGCAGCAAAAGGGCAGCCTGGTGAATGCCGAGCGCACGCGCTTCGACTTCGCGCACAACGCGCCAGTTACCGACGCGCAGATCCGCGAGATCGAAGCGCGCGTCAACGCCGAAATCCTCTCCAACGTGGCAACCGATGCCACCGTGATGGCCATGGAAGATGCGCAGAAATCCGGCGCGATGATGCTCTTCGGCGAAAAGTACGGTGAGACCGTGCGCGTGCTGACGATCGGCTCCAGCAAGGAGCTCTGCGGTGGCGTTCACGTCAAACGTACCGGTGACATCGGCCTCTTCAAGATCGTCGCCGAAAGCGGCGTGGCGGCGGGTGTGCGGCGCGTGGAGGCCGTGACCGGCGAGAACGCGCTGGCCTACCTGCAGTCGCTCGAATCCACGGTGCAGGCCGCGGCCGGCTCGCTCAAGGCCAGCCCCTCGGAACTGCAGGGCCGCATCGGCCAGGTGCTGGACCAGGTCAAGGTGCTCGAGAAAGAAATCGCCGCGCTCAAGGGCAAGCTGGCATCCTCGCAAGGCGACGAGCTGCTCACGCAGGCGGTGGACGTCAAGGGCCTCAAAGTGCTGGCCGCGAAGCTCGAAGGCGCCGACGCCAAGACGCTGCGCGACACCATGGACAAGCTCAAGGACAAACTCAAGACGGCCGTCATCGTGCTGGCCGCGGTCGACGGCGACAAGGTGCAGATCGCCGCTGGCGTGACGGCCGACAGCGTCGGCAAAGTGAAGGCCGGTGAGCTGGTCAACTTTGTGGCCCAGCAAGTCGGCGGCAAGGGTGGCGGCAAGGCCGACATGGCCATGGCCGGCGGCACCGATGCGTCCAAGCTGGGTGATGCGCTGAAGTCGGTGCAGGGCTGGGTGGCTGAGCGCGCCTGACGACCTTCCGCTTTACCAAGCGCTTAAAACATCAAGGCCGGTTTCCCGAGGGAAGCCGGCCTTTTTCTTTGCCTGGCGAAAGGGCTAAACCGCAGCCCAGAACACCGCGAACCAGTGGTTCGGATCGGTCCAGTACTTCACGTGTTTGAAACCGGCCTGCCGCAGCAGCGCCGTCATGCCGTCCACCGTGTATTTGTAGGAGCATTCGGTGTGGATGCGTTCGCCGGCCTTGAAGCGGCGCTCGTGGCCGGGCCAGTGCACCGTCAGGTCGCAGGCGGCTTCCAGGTGCATCTCGATGCGCGACTCGGCGGCATTGAACAGCGCCACATGCCGCCACTGCCGCACGTCGAAGTCCGCGCCCAGCAAGCCGTTGATGTTGAGCAGCAGGTTTTTGTTGAAGGCGCCCGTCACGCCCAGCGCATCGTCATAAGCGGCCTCCAGGCGCGCCGTGTCTTTCACCAGGTCTATGCCGAGCAGCAGCCCGCGCGCCTTGCCCTGCGCCGGGTCGGCGATGTGCCGCAGGAATTGCAGGGCCTGCGCGGGATGGAAGTTGCCCAGGCTGGAGCCGGGATAGAAAAACACGCGCTCGTGCGACTGGACTTCCTCGGGCAGCGCCAGCCCGGCCGAGAAGTCCATGCCCAGGCCGACGATGTCCAGCGCCGGAAAGCTGTTCTGTACCTGCTCGGCGGCGTCGCGCAGAAAGTCGACGGAGATGTCGACGGGCACGTACTGGCGCGGCTGCAGATGGGGGATCAGCGTGACGGCCTTGGCGCAGTTGCCCGCGCCGAGGTCGATCAGGCAAGGCCGGCGTATGCCCGCGTCGGCCAGCGTCGCGGCGATATGCCCGTGCGCCGCCTCGAAGATGCCGGCTTCGGTCCGCGTGGGGTAGTACTCGTCCAGGCCGGTGATGGCCTCGAAGAGCCTGGAGCCCAGTTCGTTGTAGAAAAATTTGGGCGACACATGGGCCGCCGCGGCCAGCAGTCCGTCCGTCAGCTCTTGCGTCGTCGCCTGCACCGCCTGCGCGTCGCTGTCCGGACGGTAGAGGGCGATGAATTGCGGCGAGGCGGGAGGCAGCTGGAGCGAAAGGGCCGAGATGTTGAGTGGGAGGTTCAAGATTCGCCTTGGCTACGGTTAGTTGGTTATGTCGTTATGACGTTAGATTTAAAAGCCGTTTGGAAAGGACGTTTGTAGGACTGAATCGCTTTGGGGGCAAGAGGGTGCTTGCCATTTCCCGCCCTATATAGGGTTTGCGGCGGCGCGCGGCTTCCGGGCCTATGCCGCGTCCAACATTTAGTCGCCCAATGCCTTTGTTTCTTACAAACGCGCAAAGGCCGCGCTCAAGGTCAAATGCCTGACGCCTTGCTTGCGTTTGGGGCGGCGTCGCGCAGGTGTTGCGCCAGCTGGGCGACGATGGGCCGGCTGGCTTTGGCGGTCCGCTGAAGGATGCCGATTTCACGGTAAAAAGTGTGTTCCCCGAGCGGGATGGCCCGCACATTGGCGGGCAGCGGATCAGGCCCCTCGACCATGGGCACCAGGGCCACGCCCAGCCCGTTGGCCACCAGCTGGATCAGGCCCTGGATTTCGTCGAGCTCGATGGATTCATTCACGCTGAGCTGCATGTCGCGCAAAAACCGCTCGACCAGGYGTCCTCCGAAAGACTTCCGTTCATAGCGCAGAAAGGGCTGGGCCTGAATCAGCTTGCGCCAGTCCTTGCCTTTCAGGGTTGCGGGCACCAGCAGCATGAAAGGTTGATGGACCAGCGGCTGCCAGTTCAATTCGGGCAGCAGGCCGAAGGGCGGGCGTATGGTGATGGCCATGTCGATCTCGCCGGCGTCAAGCTGGTCCATCAGGTGCATGGACACGCCCGGCACCAGGCTCAGGCGCAGCGTCGGGTATTTCCGCCGCAGCGGCACCAGCGCGCGCGGCAGCAGCGAGGACTGCACCGAGGCGATGGCGCCGATGCGCAGCAGGCCGCCGTCGCTGCCCTGGTCCGGCAGGTCGCCGAGTTTTGCGAAGAGGGCCAGCAGTTCTTCAGCGCGCGACAGTGTCGTGGCGCCGGCCGCGTTGAGTGTCGCGGCGCGCCGGGTGCGGTCGAACAAGGCGAAACCCAGCGATTCCTCGAGGCGCTTGATCTGGCTGCTGACGGCGGACTGCGTCAGGCCCAGCCGTTCGCCCGCGGCGGCAAAAGTGCCGTGGCGGGTCACGGCGATAAAGGTGCGGAGTTCCGTGATCATTTTTCAATCATCGATTATTTTGTCTCTCAGAGCCAATATATATCGCTTTTCATGATCAGTTGATGGTTTTACAGTGGGGCAGGTTTTATCCATCCGCTCTCCTCACACTTTCCTTACGCTCTCCTGAAAGAACAGCCATGACAACACCCCACGCCACTGCCGCCATTCCCTTTCACCTCGCCTTTCCGGTCCATGACATCGCCGCCGCGCGCCGGTTTTACGGCGATGTGCTGGGTTGCCCCGAAGGCCGCAGCTCCAACGAATGGGTGGACTTCAATTTCTACGGCCACCAGATCGTCGCCCACCTCGCACCGGACGAATGCGGCCACAAGCAGACCAGCGCGGTCGACGGCCACGACGTGCCCGTGCGCCACTTCGGCGCGGTGCTGCCCATGCCGGTATGGGAGGCGCTGGCTGCCAAGCTCACGGCCGCGGGCACCGATTTTGTGATCGAGCCGCATATCCGCTTCAAGGGCGAACCCGGCGAACAGGCCACCATGTTTTTCCTCGACCCGTCCGGCAATGCGCTGGAATTCAAGGCCTTCGCGACGCTGGACAACCTTTTCGCCAAATAGCAGAAGCCGGCATGGCTGGGTGGGGGAGGCCGGGTTTTGCTACCCTCGGGCGTTCACCACCGAAACCCTTGTCCATGCCTCCAGCGCTTTCTTCCCGCCGCCAATTCCTGCAAGCTTCGATCGCCGCAAGCGCCGGCGCCGCCTGGCTTCAAGCCCGGGCCCAGGGCCTGACGGGCCCGGCCTATGAGGTCAGCCCCTGGGCCGGCCCGGTTTCCGCGCTGGGGCTGGTCGACACCACCGGCAAGACCTGGCAGCCCGCCGACCTGCGCGGCCGCGCGGTGCTGCTGAATTTCTGGGCCAGCTGGTGCGAACCCTGCCGCGCCGAGATGCCCACGCTGCAACAGGTCGCCGACTTTTACGGGCCCGACAAGCTGCTGGTGCTGGCCGTCAACTTCAAGGAGCCGGCCGCGCGCGCGCTGCAGTTCGCCAAAACCACCGGCGTGAGCTTGCCCGTCCTGCTGGACCTCAAGGGCGAGGCGGCCCGCCGCTGGGGCGTGAAGGTGTTCCCGACGACGCTGATGATGGACAGCGCGGGCCGGCCGCGCCTGCGCGTGAAGGGCGAGGTCGACTGGACCGGGCCCGCGGCTGAAAAACTGATCGCCGGGCTGCTGAAGCCTTGAGTTTGGCCTCGCCGGCAAGGCAAAGGCGATAATCGCAGGCTGACATCCTGGGGCATCTTTACCTGCCCCGGTGCACGTCGCCCTCACCCTACCCGGAGATCCTGGATGACCACCGTACGCCGAGCCTTTCTGAAAAACACCGCGGCCGCCGCCATGGCCGCCGCCCTGCCTTCCCTCAACTTCGCCCAGACGGCGCCCGCGCCCAGCCGCGGCCACTTCGCGCCGCAAAGCGGCGCCTGGCGCACGTTTGATGTGACCACGCGCGTGGACATCGTCAAGCCGCAGGGCCTGACCAAAGTCTGGCTGCCGATTCCCTCGGTCAACAGCGACTACCAGTATTCGCTGGGCAACAGCTTTTCGAGCAACGGCAGCACGCAGCTGACGCAAGACGGCCGCGACGGCGCGAAGATGCTCTACGTTGAATTCCCGGCCTCCGAAGCCAGGCCCTTTGTGGAACTGACCAGCCGCGTGCAGACCCAGGGGCGCGCCATCGACTGGTCGCAGAAAACCGCGCCGGCCGAAAGTGCCGACACGCTGCGCTACTTCACCCGCCCGACCATGCTGATCCCGACCGACGGCATCGTGCGTAAGACCGCGGTGGCGGCGACGCAAGGCGCGAAGACCGACGTCGAGAAAGCGCAAAAACTCTATGACTGGATCGTCGCCAACACCTACCGCGAACCCAAGGTGCGCGGCTGCGGCGAAGGCGACATCAAGACCATGCTGGAAACCGGCAACCTGGGCGGCAAGTGCGCCGACCTGAATGCGCTGTTCGTCGGCCTGTGCCGCTCGGTCGGCCTGCCGGCCCGCGACGTCTACGGCATACGCCTGGTGCCTTCGGCCTTCGGCTACAAGGAACTCTCGGGCAACCCGGCCAGCCTCAAGGGCGCGCAGCATTGCCGCTCCGAGGTCTACCTCAAGGGCCACGGCTGGGTGGCGATGGACCCGGCCGACGTCGCCAAGGTCATGCGCCTGGAAACGGCAGACTGGATCAAGACCACCACCAACCCAGTGGTCGCGCCCGTCAACAAGGCGCTGTTCGGCGGCTGGGAAGGCAACTGGATGGCCTACAACACGGCGCACGACCTGGCCCTGCCGAAGGCGGCCGGCGAGAAGCTGGGCTTCTTTATGTATCCCATTGGCGAGAACGCGGCGGGGCGCTTTGATTCCTACGCGCCGGATGATTTCAAGTACCAGATTACTGCAAAAGAGATCAAGGCCTAAGCATCCTCATTGCGTGCAGCTCCACCAAACTTCAGTAGTTGAGTGAAATGCGGACAACTCTGAGGCAAAAAATTGTTGCTGTCTGCGAAAGCAAGATCAGTGAGAAAGGGGCTAGCGTCGGCTTGTCCTTCTATGCGTTCTTCCATAACAAGAATGACAATCCGGAACTCTTGATGGAAGCCGCGAAATGGTGGATCCAAACGCACCAATTGGATCACTTCGAAAAAGCGGTGAAGATAAAACGCTTGGTCGAGCAAGAAATTTCATAGTCGCGGTGTCAATGGATCTCAGCCTTTTGCGTTGCCCTCACTCCCCCTGTGAGGCCTAACCCTTCAATCGTTAGGCGCCACCATCAATGACCACTTCACAAGCCCTCAAAATCTCACTGCTCGTCTATTCGCTAATTCATGGTGTGATCTTCTGGCTCGCCCAGAAGGGGAAGATTTTGCCCATGTTGCCAACTCTGGGCGTGATTCTTATTTGCGCATTGAGTCTTGCTTGGGTCCACCTCGATGCAGTTGAGAAGAAGCATTCGCCGGAAAGATGGCTTCTAGTGCTCTCGTTTTTGTTCCCGATAGTCGGTGTCCCGATTTACTTGCAGAAGTACCGTGACGAGAACGCGCGCCGAAAGTCTTTGCGCGGATTCACTGGCTTCACAGTCCTGATGTTCGTTCTATATTTTTCCGGTACTTTCGTCGCTGACTTTATTGGCTGAGAGATATTTGGTTGAGCCTCTGATGTCAGCCCTTAATCCCCGCAGAAGGCTTCTATCTGCGACTGGGTTTGAGCAGATGCCGCCGGCMATGACCGGACTCGGGTTGGCTTAGGGCGATATATACCAAGGCCTGATCAAGGCTGCAGGTCCCGCAGCGCCAACCGGCTTTCAAAGCGTCGCTGCTCGCCTGTCACCGGGTCCATGAACGAAATGGATTTGGCCAGCAGCTGCAGCGGAAAGCGGTAATCGTCGTCCGGCGTGTGCTCCACCGGCGGGTACATGCGGTCATTGCGCAGCGGCAGGCCGAGCGCATTCATGTGCACGCGCAACTGGTGCTTTTTGCCCGTCACGGGGCTCAGGGCATACAACGCATGGTCGCCGCGCACTTCGATCACATCGATCTGCGTTTTGCTGTTGGCTTCGCCGGGCACCTCACGTTGCCGGAAAAAAGGCTCGTCTTCGACGATGCGGCTTTCGCGCGTGAGGGGAAAGCCCATATCGCCGCGCCATGGCGCCACCGCTTCGTAATGCTTGGTGACTTCATGACGGCGGAACAGTGACTGGTAGGCGTCGCGCTCAGCCGGGTTGACCGAGAATAGCACCAGGCCCGCAGTTTCGCGGTCAATGCGGTGGATAGGTACCAGGCCGTCGATGCCGAGCCGGTTTTTCAGGCGTACCAGCAGGGTCTCTTGCAGGTAGTGGCCCGAGGGCGTCACTGGCAAAAAATGCGGTTTATCGGCCACCACCAGGTGTTCGTCCTGGAACAGCACGGTCTCTTCAAACGGGATGCGGGGTTCTTCGTCCAGTGCGCGGTAGTAGTACACGCGCATATGGCCGCGGTAGGGGCGTTCGGCGGTAACGGCTTCGCCGAATTCATCGACCACCAGGCCATCCTGCATGCGCTGCAGCCATACCTCGCGCGAGATGGCCGGGAAGCGCTCCACCAGGAAGTCAGTGATGCTGGGCCAGCTGCCAGCCGGCAGGCCGACGCAACTGGGGCTGATGCCGGCCCGCGTGGCCAAACCATGCAGCCCGAGCTTGGGTGTCTTGCTCACACCCGCACAGCCGGGAGATCACACACGGGTGAACACCACGTCCCAGACACCGTGCCCCAGCTTGATGCCGCGGTTCTCGAATTTGGTCAGGGGCCGGTAAACCGGCTTGGGCGCATAACCACCTTGGGAAGCGTCGGCCGTGTTGCGCAGCAGCGGCTCGGCAGCCAGCACCTCGAGGATCTGCTCGGCATAGGGTTGCCAGTCGGTGGCGCAGTGCAGGTAGCCGCCGGGCTTGAGGCGGGCCGCCAGCTTGGCGACCAGCGGCGCCTGGATCAGGCGGCGCTTGTTGTGGCGTTTTTTGTGCCAGGGGTCGGGAAAGAAAATATGCACGCCGTCCAGGCTGGCCGGCGGAAGCATGTTGTCTATCACTTCGACGGCGTCGTGCTGCAGGATGCGGATGTTGGCCAGCCCCTGTTCGCTGATGCGTTTGAGCAGTGCGCCTACCCCCGGGGTGTGCACCTCGCAGCACAGGAAGTTTTTCTCGGGCATCAGGGCGGCGATGTGGGCCGTCGCTTCGCCCATGCCGAAGCCAATCTCGAGGATGGTGGGGGCCGAACGCTGGAAGACGGCCTCGAAGTCCGCCGGTTCAGCTTTGTAGGGCAGCAGGAACTGAGGGCCCACGTCGGCGAAGGCCTTGGCCTGGCCGATGGTGGTGCGGCCGGTGCGCCGCACAAAGCTGCGGATGTTGCGGGGAGCGCCCGGTTCGGCGGCCGCGCCCTCGGAGGGCTGGTCGGGGAGGGTGGCGGGCGGGGTGGGGGAGTTGGTATCTGTCACCGCTTGATTTTAAGTCGCTCCGCCCACGGCGGCACGGCCTGCCCCAGCCAGTCCTGCGGCGAGGCGGCGCTGGCTAGCAACGGCAGGCCGAGATCGGCACCCGCCTGCCGCAGCAAGGCGAGCGGCTCGCGGGTGTCCAGGGCCCGCGCGCCGTTCTGTTTGGAGAGCTTTTCGCCGTTGGCACCCAGCACCAGCGGCGTGTGCAGGTAACGCGGCAGCGGCAGGCCCAGCGCGCGCTGCAGCAGGATTTGCCGCGCCGTGTTGTCGGCCAGGTCCTCGCCGCGCACGATGTCCGTGATGCCCTGGGCCGCGTCGTCGACCACCACGGCCAGCTGGTAGGCCCACAGGCCGTCGGCGCGCTTGAGCACGAAGTCGCCGACTTCATGGGCCACGTGCTGCGATTGCGGGCCCAGCAGGCGGTCCTGCCAGCTGACAGGTGCATGCGCCTGCGTGTCCAGCCGCCAGGCGCGTGCGGGGCGTCCGTGCAGGCCGCCGCGGCAGGTGCCGGGATAAACCAGTTCGCCGTGGCGTTCGCGTGCCTGCCCTGAAGCCGCCAGCGCGCGGGCGATGTCCTGGCGCGTGCAGGCACAGGGGTAGGCCAGCCCGCGGGCGATCAATGAATCCAGCGCCTGCTGGTACAAGTCGCCGCGCTTTGACTGGTACACGGGCGGCTCGTCAGGCACTAGCCCGCATTGAGCCAGTTGTTCAAGAATGATGAGGTCGGCGCCCAGCACGCAGCGCGGCGTGTCAACGTCCTCGATGCGCACCAGCCAGCGGCCCTGGTGCGCGCGCGCATCCAGCCAGCTGGCCAGGGCGGCTACGAGTGAGCCGGCGTGCAGCGGGCCGGTTGGAGAGGGGGCGAAGCGGCCCCGGTATTCGGCGCCCACGCCGATTTCGCCTTTGGCGTTCAGGCCAGCTCTAGAGCCATTTCAAGGCCCGAGACAAAACCGTCTTCCACGCGATGCCCCAGGCACCAGTCGCCGCAGGCGCCTATGCCCGATTTGGCGTCCCAAGCATGGGTTTTGCCCAGGGGCTGCAGGGTCTGGGCATGGCGCCAGCGATGCACCACGGCATGGGGCGGCGCCGCGCGTATGCCGGTGACTTCGGTGAAGGCTTTGAGCAGCTTGGCCTTGACGCGCTCGGCGTCGTCTTCGAGGTGGCGCTGCGACCAGTCGGGGCTGGCCTGCACGGTCCAGCGCTCGATGGGGCTGCGCCCGGGCTTGGACGACTCGCGCGCCAGCCAGGCGATGCGGTGATGGGTGCTGCGCGCGGCGTTCCAGTGCGGGCCCAGGTGGACCATCGTGGGCTGCATGGCCTGGGGAAAGGCCAGCATCAGCGTCCAGCAAGGCGCCACGCTGACTTTGGACAATTCGGACATCAGCGGCTTGCCCTGTTGCGAGCTCAGCAGCAGGGCATGCGCCTGCGGTGAGGGCAGGGCCAGTACCACGGCGTCAAAACCCGAGTGCACCAGGCTGCCGGCGCCCGGGCCTTCGGTCTGCAACTGCCATTGCTCGGGGTGCAGCTTGTCGCGCTCCAGCCTGATCACTTCGGTTTCAAGTTGCAGGCGGCCGGCGGCCGCCAGGGGCTGCGCCCATTGGCGCACCAGTGCGTTCATGCCCGGCGTGGCAACCCAATGCGCCTCCTTGGGCGGCAGCGCCGAGGCGACGACGCGGCCCAGCTCGTCCAGGATGCGCACGGTGTTGGCGCTCCAGGGCCGCACCAGCCCGGACGCCGTGGCCAGGGCTTTTTCGAAACGCGGGTCACGTGCGGTGAAATATTGCGTGCCGTGGTCGAAGCCGCCGAATTCGCTGTCGCGGGTGGCCATGCGTCCACCGGCTTCACGGCTTTTCTCGAACACCGTGACATCATGCCCGGCCTGCGCCAGCGTGCGCGCGCAGGCAATACCGGCGATGCCGGCACCGATGACGGCGATGCGGCGCCGGGCCGCGGATTCAGGAAGGGGGAGGGCAGAATTTTTTTTCATGTCTGAGGTCTTTATGTTTCTTTGGGGTTGACGAATAAGGCGCCTTGCTGCTCTCGCATGCAATTCACGGCCCCCCGGCGTTGGTCATCACATCTCAACCATAAACGAAAACCATAGGCACACTCTACACGCAGGCCGGGCTCCTGCGCTCAGATTGCGAACCGACTACGGGTTTTCACAGGGACTGGTCCCGCTCCAGCAGCGCTTTTCGCGTGGCCGTGCTCTCCAATTGCTTGAGCCACCACTGCAACGCGCGGCCCTCCTTGCCGTCGGGCGCACGCAGCCAGGCATAACTCATGGGCACCTGGCGCGGGGCACGCTGCATGCGTTTTTCCACCAGCCGGCCGGTGATGACGTGGGGGCGCGCCAAATATTCCGGCAGGAAACCGCCGCCCAGCCCGCGCAGCTGCGCCTGGAGTTTTTCCTGCATGCCGGGCACGGTGAAGATGTCCTGCCCGCCCAGCAGGCCCACCGTGATGCCGCTGCCGCGCTGCACCGAATCGGCGACCGCCACGGCGCGGTGCGGCATCAGCATGGCGTCGGTTACGGGCTCTGTGGCCTGCGCCAGCGGGTGGTGCGGCGCCACCGCATAAATGAAATGGATGCTGCCCAGTGTTTTGTGCTGCACCGAGGTATTCACCGCCGGCTCGATGGCCACGCCTATGGCCAGGTCGGCCTGGCCCGAGGTGAGGGCCTCCAGCGTGCCCGACAGCGCTTCCTCGCGCAGGCGCAGGCGGGTGGGCGGGTTCAGCGCGAAAAATGCCTCGCACAGCTCCATCACCGTGGTGCGCGAGATCACGCTGTCGACCGCCAGTGTGAGCTGCGGTTCCCAGCCCGTGGCCACGCGCTTGACGCGGTTGGCCACGGCGTCGAGTTCGGCCAGCAGGCGGTTGCCTTCGCGCAGCAGTTCCTTGCCGGCTTCGGTCAGTTTTGCCTGGCGTGAAGAGCGGTCGAACAGCAGCACGTCCAGCGCGTCTTCGACCTGGCGGATGCGGTAGGTCAGGGCGCTGGGGACCAGGCCCAGCTCGCGCGCCGCCGCCGCCATGCTGCCGGCGCTGTGAATGGCGCCTATCAGTCCCAGGGTTTCCGGCGTCAGGGCATCACGCACGCGGTTGTTGATCGTTGCCATAAGAATGATTCAAATAATTTGAATGATGCCATCAAAGCGCGGCAATGGAAAGCGGGGCCCCCGCGCCTACATTGGAGTCATCGCAAACGAATCACAACGCAGCTCAACGCACCTTGAAAGGAGCACCTCATGATGACTTTAAGAACTTCCAGCGAACGCGGTTACGCCGACCACGGCTGGCTCAAATCCTTCCACTCCTTTTCGTTCGCCGGCTACTACGACCCGGCCCACATGGGCTTCGGCAACCTGCGCGTCATCAATGAGGACCGCATCGCGGCCGGCCGCGGCTTCGGCACCCATGGCCACCAGAACATGGAAATCATCAGCTATGTGCTGAGCGGTGAGCTCGCGCACAAGGACAGCATCGGCAACATCAAGGGCATCCCGCCCGGCGACGTGCAGCGCATGAGCGCCGGCACCGGCGTGCAGCACAGCGAGTTCAACCACGCCGACGGCCAGACCACACACTTCCTGCAGATCTGGATCGAGCCCAATGTGACCGGCATTCCCCCGAGCTATGAGCAAAAGACCTTTGCCGATGCCGAAAAGCGCGGCGCCCTGCGCCTGGTGGCTTCACCCGACGGCGCCAAGGGCTCCGTGCTGATCCATGCCGATGCCCGGCTGTATGCCGGCCTGTTTGACGGCACGGAAAGCGCCACGCTGGCCTTGAGCGCAGCACGCAAGACCTATGTGCACCTGGTCCGCGGGCAGCTTGAAGTCAACGGCCAGCTGCTGAAGGCGGGCGACGCCGCGGCGCTGCAATCGGAAGCCACGCTGCAACTGGCCCATGGCCGGGACGCCGAAGTGCTGGTGTTCGACCTGGCGCCATAGACTGCAGGGCCCGATAACACCCTGTAACCCATCACCCGGGGCAAGCGTTGAATGCGCATCGGCGCATAGCGCTTGCCCAGAGTGTTTTTTTCCTCCATCATTTCCCCCGTTTACTTCATTAATAAGGACTCACCATGCTCAATTCCCTGCAAAACCCTCTCTCCCTGATCGGCCGCCTGCTGCTGGCCCTGCTGTTTGTGCCTGCCGGCTTCAGCAAGATCGCAGGTTTTACCGGAACGGTCGGCTACATTGCCTCCAAAGGCGTGCCGCTGCCTGGAGCCGCAGCCGCCATCGCCATCGTGGTGGAACTCGGCCTGGGCATCCTTCTGGCCGTAGGCTTCCAGACGCGCTGGGCCGCGCTGGCCATCGGCGTTTTCACGGTCGTCATCACCTGCATCTTCCATGCCTTCTGGACCGACCCCMCGCAACAAATGATGTTCTTCAAGAATATGGCCATCGTCGGCGGCCTGTTCAGCATCGCGGCTTTCGGCGGCGGCGCCTGGAGCGTGGACGGCCAGCGCAAAGGCTGATCCGAAAAAACGAGGGCTGCAGCGAGGGCGTTCGCACCCGGGCTGCAGCCCTTTTCCTTTTGTTTGCCTCGTTTCTTTTATCCTCTTATCCATTCCCCGCGAAAGATTCGAATGCCCAAAGTTGTCGTGATTTACCACTCCGGCTACGGCCACACCCAGCGCATGGCGCAGTCGGTGGCCGAAGGCGCGGGCGCCGAGCTGCTGGCCATAGACGCCGACGGCAACCTGCCCGAAGGCGGCTGGGAAACCCTGAATGCCGCCGACGCCATCATCATGGGCTCGCCCACCTACATGGGCAACGTCAGCTGGCAGTTCAAGAAATTTGCCGATGCCTCGTCCAAGCCCTGGTACAGCCAGGCCTGGAAAGACAAGCTCTTCGCCGGCTTCACCAACAGCGCCGCGATGAACGGCGACAAACTCTCCACGCTGAATTACTTGTTCACGCTGGCCATGCAGCATGGCGGCATCTGGGTCAGCCAGGGCATGCTGCCCAGCAACAGCAAGGCCGCGCTGCGCAACGATGCCAACTACCTGGGCTCCTACAGCGGTGCCATCGCGCAGTCGCCGTCCGATGCCGGCGCCGGCGAGATGTCCGCCGGCGACCTGGAAACGGCGCGCAGCTTCGGCGCGCGTGTCGCCACCGTCGCGGCGAAGTTCGCGCCGTGACCCGGCTTTTTCCCTAGCGCACAGGAACCCCATGACCATTGAACTCCAACGCGATCTCACCGCTGCGATGGCGCAGCAGGTGCAGATCCGCAACCACAGCTTTACCGCCGACGTCAGCGAGGCCGAAGGCGGCGCCGACACCGGTCCCAGCCCACACGACCTCTACGATGCGGCGCTGGGCGCCTGCAAGGCCCTGACCGTGATGTGGTACGCCCGCAAAAAAGGCATCCCGGTCAAGGACATCCACACGCGCATTGAACGCGATGATTCACAGGAGCGCAGCGGTGTGTACAAGCTCGCTGCCAAACTCCAGATCATGGGTGACCTGAGCGACGCCCAGTTGCAGGAGCTGCATGCCGTAGCGCAGAAGTGTCCCGTGCACAAACTCATGACCACGGTCACGACCGAAATCACCACCGAACTGGAGCGCCTGCCATGAGCGTTGCACTCAAACTCACGGGCCACCACAAAGACCTGGGCGGCGGCTTCATGGTGCGCCGGCTGCTGCCTTCGGCGCTGCAGCAGTCCGTCGGCCCCTTCATCTTTTTTGACCATTTCGGCCCCGTGACCGAGCTGCCCGGCACCAACCATGACGTGCGGCCGCACCCGCACATCGGCCTGGCGACGGTCACCTACCTGTTCGAGGGCGCCATGATGCACCGCGACAGCCTGGGCTCGGCCCAGCGCATAGAGCCCGGCGCCATCAACTGGATGACCGCCGGCCGCGGCATCGTGCATTCCGAGCGCGCGCCCGAAGACCTGCGCGGCACCGCCTATGTGAACCACGGCCTGCAGCTGTGGGCGGCATTGCCCAAGGAGTTTGAGGAAACGGCGCCCGTGTTTTCCCACACGCCGGCGGAAACGATTCCTTCCACCACGGTGGACGGCGCCCGGGTGCGCGTCCTGGTCGGTGAGGCCTTCGGGGAAACTTCGCCCGTCAAGACTTTTTCCAGGACGCTTTACCT
>NZ_JBFUBY010000079.1:0-26546 GCF_056405515.1 Polaromonas sp. P1_G2 | reverse complement strand
AGGTAGGTCGGTGTGGTGAAGGCCATCTGCCGCACCGGGTCGACGGCCACGCCTCCCCAATTGAAGACGCCGAAGTTGCCGGGGTAGACCAGCGTGCCCTGCGTGGAGGGCGGCGTGAAGCGGCCCTCGTAGCGCAGGCGGTGAAAGGCGATGCGGCAATAGAGCTGGTCGAACATCGTCGCGCCCCACATGTCGCGGCCGGTCAGCGGCGGCGGGTTGAAAGACAGCGCCGCGCCCCACATGTCGCGGCCGGTGTGGTCGCCCTGCGCGGCGCCCTGCGGCGCGGGGACTTCGCTGACGGGCAGCAGCGGCGTGCCGGTGCGGCGGTCCAGCACAAAGATCTCGCCCTGCTTGGTCGGCTGCACCAGGGCGGGCACACGGTTGCCGTTGATGTTGAGCTCCAGCAGGCTGGGCTGGGCCGGCACGTCGTAGTCCCAGAGGTCGTGGTGCACGGTCTGGAAGTTCCAGCGCACCTTGCCGGTGGCGAGATCCAGCGCAACGACGGAGGACGAATAGGTTTCCACCGCCGGGCTGCGCTGGCCGCCCCACTGGTCGGGCGGCTGGTTGCCCAGGGGCACGTAGACCATGCCCAGCGCTTCGTCGACGCTGGAGATCGACCAGCTGTTGGGCGAATTGGCGGTATAGGTTTCACCGGGCTTGAGCGGCGCGCTGCTATCGGGCCGGCCTGAATCCCAGGCCCATACCAGGGCACCGGTGTTGATGTCGAAGGCGCGGATGACGCCGGACTGCTCTTTGGTGGAGACGTTGTCGAGCACGGTGCCGCCGACGATGAGGAGGCGCGAGCTCACCACCACGGGCGAGGTCGAATAATAGGCGCCGGGCTTGAGGTTGGGCATGCCGGCCCAGAGGTCGATCTCGCCCTTGCCGCCGCCGAAGGCCGTGCAGGGCTTGCCGCTGTCGGGGCTCAGCGCGATGACGCGCCCATCGGCCGTGGGCATAAAGAGTTTGGCCGCGCATCCGCCGCCGGCGGCCGGAGTTGCCGGGACAGGTGCGGCGGGCGGCGGCTGGTAGGACAGGCCGCGGCAGGTCAGGTGCTGCAGCGCGAGCTTGTTCTGGATCTCGGGGTTGAAGCGCCAGATCTCGGCGCCGGTGGTGGCGTCGAGCGCGATCACCGACTGGTGCGGCGTGCAGAAGAACAGCCGGTTGCCGACCTTGAGCGGCGTCACCTCGAAGGTGGTTTCTTCCGGGTCGCCGGGGCGGCCGCGCATGTCGCCGGTACGGTACTGCCAGGCGATCCCGAGCTGCTTGACGTTGTCGGGCGTGATCTGCGCCAGGGGTGAATAGCGCTGGCCGTGGCCGGTGCGGCCGTAAGCATGCCAATCTTCCGCCGGCACGCCGTCGGCCGGCGACGGCGCGGCCACGGTTCCCATGGGCGGCAGCGGCAGCATGCCCACCAGGCGGTTGTCGTCATGGAACCAGGTGACGACCGCCGCGACGAGAAACGCGCCCAGCACGGAGCCCAATGCCCAGCGGCCGCCGCGCGCGCCCGTCACGCCTTCATGGCCGGCCTCGCCTATGGGCCAGGTGCGGGCGATCCAGGGCGCCGCCAGGAACAGCCCGATGACAAACACCACGCCGCCGCGCGCGGCCAGCGGCCACCAGTCCAGCCCGGTCTCCCAGATCGCCCAGGCCAGCGTGCCCCCAATCAGCACGGCAAACACCCAGAGCGCGGCGGGGCTGCGGCGCATCAGCAGCACGCCCGTGAGCACAAAGCCCAGGCCTGCCAGCAGGTAATACCAGGTGCCGCCCAGCACGCCCAGCCAGGAGCCGGCCAGCAGCAAGGGCACGCCGAGCACCAGCAGCACAAGGCCCGTGACCCAGGGCGTGCGGCGACGGAGGGGGTCTATGTTGGAAGAAGGCATTGTTGTTCTTGGGCCGGCGCGCTCAGCCGGGGCATCCCACACAGCATTCAAAAAAAGCGCAGCGGCAGACAGCCAATCTAGCGCGTGCGCGCCGCCTGGTGCGTCAGCCTGCGGCTGACACGGCTGTAGGAACGCGGGCGGGCCATCTCGCACCGGGCATGCGGTGCATTCCTACATGCAGCACCGGAAATGCCCGGCGCGGCACGCGGGCGGCAGAGGCGATCTTGAGGGGTCGGCGGTGCCTTCGCGCGTGATGCGCGGGCGCTGCATTTCACCCACTTTTCCAGGAGCTTTCCATGCCCATGAAACCCCAATCCTCACTTCGCACCTACGGCCTGGCGCTTGCCGTGCTGGCGGCGCTGGCGCTGTCCGTCGCGCCCGCCGTCTGGGCGCAAAGCGGCACCGCACCCGCCGCACCCGCGACCACCAAGGCCGAAGACGCCTCCAAGCTGGACCGCAGCGACCGCAAGATGCTGGAAGACCTGGCGCAGGGCAATATGGCCGAGGTCGACGCCGGCAAGATGGCGCTGGAAAAATCGCAGAGTGCCGAGGTGAAAAAATTCGCGCAGCAGATGGTGGACGATCACACCAAGGCACTGGGCGAAGTGCAGGCGCTGGCCACCGCCAAGAACGTCACCTTGCCGGACGGCGCCGGCGCCATGGCCAAGACCAGGGCCACCGCGCTGAAAGCGCTGTCGGGCAGCCTGTTCGACAAGGAATACGCCAAGCGCGCCGGCGTCGGAGACCATGAAAGCACCGTGAAGCTGCTGCAGAAGATGCAGAAGGACGGCAAGGACAGCGACGTCAAGGCCCTGGCCGGCAAGATGCTGCCGACGGTGGAGCATCACCTGGAGATGGCAAAGTCACTGGCGGCCTCCACCGCTTCCGCCAAGTCCTGATGCGCTGAGCTTGCAGCTCAGGGCTGCTTGCGGCGCCGGCCGGTTTTGGGCGGCGCCAGCTCATGCGGCTCCAGGAAAAACTGCGTGTTGCCCACCAGCCGCTCGACCGCGAGGTCGATGAAGGCGCGCGCCCGCGCCGGTTGCGCGCTGCGGCTTCCGTAATAGACGTGCAGGCCCAGGTGGTCGGTGACGTGTTGCGTGAGCAGCGGCACCAGCCGACCGGCGCGCACCAGCGGCGCGGCGGTCACGCCTATCAGCTGGCCTATGGCCTGCCCGGCCACGACGGCGCGGGCTTCGAGGTCCACATCGTTGGCCAGGAAGGATGGCGCGATCACGCGGCCCACGACTTCTTCGCCGACCTTGAATTCCCAGGGCATGGTTTTGCCGCTGCCCGTGTTGTGAAAACCGGTGCAGCGATGGTGCGCCAGCTCGTCTATCGTGGCCGGCGCGCCGTGCTGGGCGATGTAGGCCGGCGCGGCGCAGACGATGAGCTGCAGCGGCAGGATGCGCCGCGAGATGATGCCGCCTCCGGGCGGCGAGCCGGCGCGAAAGCCGACGTCGACACGGTCTTCGACCCAGTTGCCGATGCGGTCGTCCATCTGGATGTCGGGTTCGACCTGTGGGTAGCGGCGGCAATACTCTTCAAGCACCGGCCACAGCACCTCGAGCATGATGGAGCGCGGCGCGACGATGCGCAGCGGCCCGGCGATCTCTTCGCGGCTGCGGCGCGCGCCGTGCAGCGCGCGCTGCAGCGTGGAGAGCCCGGGCTGCGCGGCCTGCAGGAACTGCTCGCCCTCTTCCGTCAGGCTCAGGCTGCGCGTGGTGCGGTGGAACAGGCGCACGCCGAGGTGCCGCTCCAACTGCACCAGCGCCTGGCTGGCGGCCTGCGGCGTGATGGCCTGCGCCGCGGCGGCCTGGCGCAGGCTGCCGAGTTCGGCGGCCTTGACGAAGGTGGCGATGGCGCGCAGTTCATTCAAAGCCATGGTGCTTCTCTCGGGGCTGGGTGGTGATTATCACGATTTGCTTGATTATGAACCCAGCGACTCCTGGCTATTCAACACCCAATGGAAATCCTACATTGCCCTCCTCAACAACTTTTTTTGAAGGACCTGGCCATGAATGCGAAGACGGATTTCAAACGTGTCTGGATGATCACCGGCGCGGCGCGCGGCATTGGCGCGCGCATCGCCGAGGCGGCGCTGGCCCGCGGCGAGGCGGTGGTGGCGACCTCGCGCGACGCGGCTTCGGTGCAGAAAAGATTCCCCGCGGGCGCTGCGCTGCTGGCGCTGCCGCTGGACGTGACGGACGAGGCGCAGGCGGCCGCTGCCGTGCAAGCCGCGCTGGCGCGCTTCGGCCGCATCGACGTGCTGGTCAACAACGCGGGCTATGGCCTGCTGGGCGCGGTGGAAGAAGCCACGGCCGACGAAGTGCGGCGCCTTTACGAAACCAATGTGTTCGGCCTGCTGAACGTGACGCGCGCCGTGCTGCCGTCCATGCGCGAGCGCCGCAGCGGCCACGTGATCAACATCTCGTCACTGGGCGGCTACCAGTCCGGCGCGGGCTTTGGCGTGTACTGCTCGACCAAGTTCGCGGTGGAAGGCCTGAGCGAAGCGCTGCACGGCGAACTCGCGCCGCTGGGCATCCACGTGACGGTGGTGGAGCCGGGCTACTTCCGCACCGACTTCCTGGACAGCAACTCGCTGTCGGTCTCGCCGCGCATCCTGGACGACTATGCCGCGAGCGCCGGCCGGGTGCGCGCGGCCGCCACGCAGATCAACCACAAGCAGGCCGGCGACCCGCTGCGGCTGGCGCAGGCCATGCTGGCGCTGGTGGACTCCGCCACGCCGCCGCTGCGCCTGCCCTTGGGCACCGACACGCTGCAGACGATTGCGGACAAGCATGCGTTTGTCGAGGCCGAACTGAAGGACTGGAAGGCGCTGGCCGCGTCGACGGACTTTCCTAAGGAAGCGCTGGCCGCCTGAACCGCGTTGCGTGGATAAGAAATAAAAAAAGGGCCTCGCGAGAGGCCTTTTTTTATCGGCGCGGGAATGTCCGCATCAGGCCGCGCAGGGCGCGAGCTTCTTCGCGGGCCACATGCGCACCATCAGCGCGGCCGCACCCGATACCGCGGCCATCACACACACACCTTGCCAGCCCGCGTGCGCCAGCACCACGCTGCCGAGCCAGGCGCCGCTGGCCATGCCGCTGAACATGCCGATGAAGAGCACGGCGTTGAGGCGGCTGCGCGCGGCGGGCTCTATGCCGTAGATGAGGGTCTGGTGCGCGATCAGCGTGGCCTGCGCGCCCAGGTCAAACACCACCGCGCCCAGCGCGATCAGCCACAGCTGGTCGGGGCCCAAGGCCATGGCGATGAAGGCCACGGCCACCAGCGTGGCGCCCAGGCGCGTGACGATTTCCGGGCCCTTGCGGTCGGCGAGCCGGCCGGCCAGCGGCGCGGCCAATGCACCGGCGGCGCCCGCCAGGCCGAAGGCGCCCGCCGCGCTGCTGCCCAGGTTGAAGGGCGCGGCATGCAGCATGATGGCCAGCGTGGACCAGAAGGCGCTGAAGCCGACACTGATCAGCCCCTGGGCGATGGCCGCGCGGCGTAGCGCGGGGTGGCGCTTCCACAGCGTGGCGAGTGAGCCCAGCAGCGCCAGGTAAGGTAGTTGCGTGGTCGGCACAAAGCGCGGCAGCAGCCGCGACATGGCCGCTCCCAGCAGCGCAATGCCGAGGGCGGCCGCCACGAACATGCTGCGCCAGCCGAACTGCTCGGCGACCACGCCGGCCACCACGCGCGAGAGCAGGATGCCCAGCAACAGGCCGGTCATCACGGTGCCCACGGTCTTGCCGCGTTGCGCCTCCGGCGCGAGCGTGGCGGCGGCCGGCACGATGTCCTGCGCCAGCGTGGCCGCCAGCCCGATGGCAAGGCTGGCCAGCACGAGCACCGCCAGCGAGGGCGCGCAGGCGGCCAACAGCAAGGCCAGCACCAGGGCGGCGGCTTTGCCCACGATGATGCGGCGCCGGTCATAACGGTCGCCCAGCGGCGCGAGCAGGCCGATGCCCAGCGCGTAGCCGAGTGTGGTCAGCGTGGGCACCAGGCCGATGGTGGCGGGCGTGGCCTTGAATTCGGCGACCAGCAGGGCCAGCATGGGCTGGCTGTAATAAAGCGAAGCAGCGCCCAGGCCGGCGCCGGTGGCGAGCAAAAGAATCAGCGAAAGCGGCAACCCCGGGGCGGCGTGGTCATGCGTATTGGCGGTGATGGTCATGTCAAAAGTCCTGGTAAACGCCCCTCTAAGGGCAGGACGCGAGTATGCGGGCTTGGTTTTACGCTGTGAAGGCGGCTATTGGGCACAATGGTCATACGCAATACGTATGCAAAGACAGAGAACGGACACCCATGAAAACCGCGCCGGACCGGATTGAACTGATGCAGACCTTTGTGCGCATCGTGGAGGCGGGCAGCCTGTCGGCCGCCGCCGCGCAGATGAACGCCACGCAGCCCACGGTGAGCCGGCGCCTGCAGGCGCTGGAGCGTTCGCTGGGCCTGAAGCTGCTGCAGCGCTCCACCCACGCGATGAAGCTGACCGAGGACGGCGAGCGCTGTTTTGCCCGCGCCAAGGAATTGCTGGGCAACTGGGACGCTTTCGAGGCCGACCTGCGCGGCACGCAGGAAGTGCCGGAGGGCACGCTGCGCGTGGTCGTGCCGCATGCGCTGGGCCAGCAGCGGCTGGTGGGGCCGCTGGTCGATTATTTGCGGCGCCACGAGCGGGTCACGGTGGAATGGCTGCTGCACGACGGCACGCCGGACTTCATCGCCCAGGGCATCGATTGCGCGGTGCACGTGGGCGCGGTGGAAGACCCCTCGCTGGTGGCCGTGAAGATCGCCGAAGTCCGGCGCATCGTGGTGGCCGCGCCTTCGCTGCTGCAGGGCCGGCCGCCGCCGCTGCAGCCAGCCGAACTGCAGGCCCTGCCCTGGCTGGCGCTGCAGACCTTTTACCGCAACGAGGTGGCGCTGACCCGCCGCCATGCCGGCCGCGACAGCGAGGAGTTCCGCTTCGCGATACAGCCGCGCCTGGGCACGGACAGCCTGTTCGCGCTGCGCAATGCCACGCTGCTGGGCCTGGGCGCGAGCATTTCCTCAACCTGGCTGGTGGCCGAGGACGTGGCGGAAGGCCGCTTGCTGCACCTGGCGCCCCAATGGTGCGCCGCGCCGCTGCCGGTCTGGCTGATCTATCCCTATTCGAATTTTTACCCGGCCAAGCTGCGCCGCTTTATCGAGGCGTTGCGCGAGGGGCTGCCTGCAGGCATGGGCTTGCCCTCACGCGCGGACCCGGCGGGCGCGGCCTGAGGCCCGCTATTTTTCGCACAGGCCTTTTTCCACCATATCGATCAGGCGCTCGCCGATCTGCAGCATCTGCGGGCCCAGGATGGGGCCCAGCGGGCCGTCTATGACCAGCATCGCCAGGCCGTGCACCGCCGACCAGGCCAGGAACTCGGCGCCGGGGCGGCGTTCGGGCGACATCACGCCGGCGCCCACGAGTTTGTCGATCGCGGCGCCCAGCAGCTCGAACGGGTCCAGCCCGCTTTGCCCTTTGCGCTCGCTATCGGCCGGCGCGCCCTGGGCTCTTTCCTTCAAATCGTCCGAAGGCCCGAAGGCCGTACGGAACAGCCCGCTCTCCGCCTGCGCAAAACGCAGGTAGCCGGTGCCCACCGCGCGCACATTGGCGCGGGCGAATTCGGCGGGCGGTAAATCCGGGGGCAGTGCGGCCAGTTCGGCCTCCATGGCGCGGGCCACGGCCGCCAGCGCGGCGGAGCGAACCGCATAGAGCAAGGCCTGGCGGCTTTCGAAATGGCGGTAGGCGGCGTTGGGCGCGACGCCCGCACGGCGCGTGGTTTCGCGCAGCACCACGGCCTCGGGGCCACCCGCCCGGGCCAGCTCGACGGCGGCTTCCAGCAGCGCGCGCCGCAAGTCTCCGTGGCGGTAAGTGCTGCGGGGTGGCGGGGGCTGGGACGCGCTCGACATGGCTTGTTACGTATTTATGTGGACAGCGTTCATTATCTTTGCTATTCTTTTGTGGACGGTGTACACAATACTGCTGATTGGGCCACCGCACAAGCCTCCGAACCCTGAATTTCCCCGCGAAACCCCGCGCTTACAAGGACCCCAACCATGCAGAAAATCACCCCCTTCCTGTGGTTCAACGACCAGGCCGAAGAAGCCATGAACTTCTATGTCTCGATCTTCAAGAACTCGAAGATCACCATGCTGCGGCGCTACGGCAAGGAAGGCCCCGGTCCCGAGGGCACGGTCATGACGGGCAGCTTCGAACTTGAGGGCCAGGAGTTCATGGCGCTCAACGGCGGCCCGCACTTCAGCTTCACGCCGGCCATCTCGCTCTTTGTGGATTGCAAGACGCAGGCGGAGGTGGACGAGCTGTGGGACAAGCTCTCGGCCGGCGGCGCGCCCAACCAGTGCGGCTGGGTGCAAGACAAGTTCGGCCTGTCCTGGCAGATCATCCCGACGGCGCTCGGTGAAATGCTGGGCGACAAAAACCCGGCCAAGGCCGGCGCCGCCATGAGCGCGATGCTGAAGATGCGCAAGATCAGCATCAAGGATTTGAAAGAGGCCTACGACAGGGCCTGAAGCCGGACAGTATTTGCAAGAAAGGCCGCCGCCATGAACAGCCCCATCGCCACCCTGGTGCGCCGGTATTTTTCGGCGTACGAGACGCAGGACCGGCAAGTCCTTGAAGACCTGCTGGACGAGCGCTTCACCTTCAGCAGCCCGCTGGACGACCGCATCAACCGCGCCGCCTACTTCGCGCGCTGCTGGCCCAACAGCCGCACGCTGCGCCGCTTTACGGTGGAGAAGATATTTGGCCAGGGCGACGAGGCCTTCATACGTTATGAGGCCGAAAGCACCACGGGCAAAAAATTCCGCAACACCGAATGGCTGCGCTTCCAGGGCGGCAAGCTCGTGGAAGTGCAGGTGTACTTCGGCCGCGATACGCGGCCGGCCACGCCAGTTCCTGCACTTGTTCCCGCAACGCGGATGGCCGACTGGCCTGCCACCGCCGCGCTGTTTCCGCGCTAGGCACGCATCCCCACCCCCCAACCAACCAACCCCAAAGGAGATTCCCATGCTGGTTCAGTCCTACCTCTTTTTCAACGGCCGCTGCGAAGAGGCCATCGAGTTCTACCGCAAGGCGCTTGGCGCGCAGGTCACGATGATGATGCGCTTCAAGGAAAACCCCGAACCCATGACGGATGGCTGCGGCCCCGACGGCGGCCCGGCCCCCGACCCCAACAGCATCATGCACGCCAGCTTCAAGATCGGCGAGACGGAAGTGATGGCCTCCGACGGCATGGGCGGTGGCAAGGCGGAGTTCAAGGGCTTCTCGCTGTCTGTGTCCGCGGCCAGCGATGCCGAGGCGCAGCGCCTGTTCAAGCTGCTGGGCGAGGGCGGCAAGGTGGAAATGCCGATGGCCAAGACCTTTTTCGCCTCGTCCTTCGGCGTGGTGGTCGACCGCTTCGGCGTGTCGTGGATGGTGATCCATCCGCTGCCCATGCCTTGAGGCGGCGCATCCCATGCAGTTCCTGCTGATCATCTGCCACGACGCGGCCTTCGCGCCCACCCCGGCCCTGGTCGCCGAAATAGGCGCCTGGGTCAGGGACATGCAAGGCCGCGGCATCCTCCAGCACGGCAACCCGCTACGCCCGCCGGGCGAAGCCGCCACGGTGCGGGTGCGCCGCGGCAAGCGCGTGGTGACGGACGGCCCTTTTGCCGGCAGCGCGGAAAAAATGTCGGCCTACGGGCTGATTGAATGCGCCGGCATGCGGGAAGCCATCGACATCGCGGCCGGCCACCCCATGGCCAGTGCCGCGACCATAGAGGTCAGGCCGGTCTGGTCCGACCTGCCGCGCATGGCGGCTTGAAAACACACGGGAAACACACGATGGAAAAACCATGAAGCTTTACTACTCGGACACGCTGAACCCGCGCAAGGCCTGCGCCGTCGCCCGGCACCTGGAGTCGCCACTGGAATTCATCCCTGTCGCGCTGGAAAAAGGCGAGCACCGCACGCCTGAATTCCGCAAGATGAATCCGAACGCCAAGGTGCCGGTGCTGGTCGATGACGAACTGGTTCTGTGGGAGTCCAACGCCATCATGTGCCACCTGGCGGAGAAAGCCGGCTCGGAACTCTGGCCGCGCGATGAACGCCGCATCGAGGTGATGCGCTGGCTGATGTGGGATGCGACCGAGTTCGCGCCGGCCGTCGGCACTTTTTACTTTGAGCACATCATCAAGCCGCGCTTCCTGGGGCGCGAGGCCGACCCCGCCGAGATTGCCCGGGTGACGCCGGATTTCGAACGCTATGCCGGCGTGCTGGAGGGGCACCTGAAAGGGCGCGAGTACCTTGTCGGCGATGCCCTGACCGTCGCCGACTTCGCGGTGGCCATCACCTTGCCCTACGCCGAAAAAGCACGCTTGCCGCTGGCGGGTTTCCCGGCGATCCGGCGCTGGCACGACCGCCTGAACCAGTTGCCTGCCTGGCGCGAACCCTGGCCCGAACAGCGAGCCGCCTGAAGGCGGCGCAGGCCCGCCGGGAATCGGAGCGCCGCGCGGCACGAGGCGGCCGTACCCACGCGCGAAAAGCGGCAAGGCCTTGAAAAGCCCTTAGTCCCCGGCTTTTCGCTCGCGCTCGATAGAATGATTCGGGCACTCTTCCTTGAGTGCCCACTTCACACCAGGATGCCGCGTGCAAGCCAATCCCATCATTTCCATACAGCAACTCAGCAAAACCTACGCCTCGGGCTTTCATGCGCTCAAGTCGGTGGACCTGGAGATCCGGCGCGGCGAGATCTTCGCCCTGCTGGGCCCCAACGGCGCTGGCAAGACCACCCTGATCAGCATCGTCTGCGGCATCGTCAACCCCGGTTCGGGCACGGTGACGGCCGACGGGCACGACATCGTCCGCGACTACCGTGCCGCCCGCTCCAAGATCGGCCTGGTGCCGCAGGAGCTTTCGACCGATGCCTTCGAAACCGTCTGGTCCACCGTGAGCTTCAGCCGCGGCCTGTACGGCAAGCCGCCGAACCCGGCCTATATCGAGAAGGTGCTGCGCGACCTGTCGCTGTGGGACAAGAAGGACAGCAAGATCATGGCGCTTTCGGGCGGCATGAAGCGCCGGGTGCTGATCGCCAAGGCGCTGTCGCACGAGCCGACCATCCTGTTCCTGGATGAGCCCAGCGCCGGCGTCGACGTCGAACTGCGCAAGGGCATGTGGCAAATGGTGCGCGAGCTGCGCGACGGCGGCGTCACCATCATCCTGACCACGCACTACATCGAGGAAGCCGAGGAGATGGCCGACCGCATCGGCGTGATCAACAAAGGCGAGCTGATCCTTGTCGAGGACAAAACCGTGCTGATGCGCAAGCTCGGCAAGAAGCAATTGAGCCTGCAGCTGCACTACCGCTTTGAAATGGCGCGCACCTTCCGCACGCTGATGCAGTCCATCGCCTCGCCGGTGATCTCAACCTCGCTGTATTTCGTGGTGTTCGGGGCCGCCATCGGCTCGCGCATGGGCGACATCGACGGCATCCGCTACGGCGCCTTCATCATCCCCGGCCTGGTCATGCTGTCGCTGCTCAACGAGAGCATCTCGAACGCCGCCTTCGGCATCTACATGCCGAAGTGGTCGGGAACGATTTACGAGCTGCTGTCGGCGCCGGTGTCGTCGATGGAGGTAGTGATCGGTTATGTGGGGGCCGCGGCAAGCAAGTCCGTCATGCTGGGCCTGTTGATCCTGGTCACGGCGCGCCTCTTCGTGCCTTACAGCATTGCGCACCCCTTCTGGATGCTGTGCTTCCTGCTGCTGACCGCGCTGACCTTCAGCCTGTTCGGTTTCATCATCGGGCTCTGGGCCGACAACTTCCAGAAGCTGCAGGTTGTGCCGCTGATGGTGGTGACGCCGCTGACCTTCCTGGGCGGCGCGTTTTATTCCRTCAACATGCTGCCGCCGCTGTGGCAAAACATCGCCCTGGTCAACCCGGTGGTCTACCTGATCAGCGGCTTCCGCTGGAGCTTCTACGGCGTGGCCGACGTCAATGTGGGCCTCAGCGTGCTGGCCATCCTGGGCTTCCTGGGGCTGTGCCTGGGCGTGGTGTGGTGGATCTTCCGCACGGGCTGGAAGCTCAAGAGCTGAAGAGCCGGCAAGCCCGTTGGCAGGCCGGCGCCGCTTGAAGCATCAGCGGCCGGCCGCATATGTCTTCTTTGAACGTCACACGCCAGAAAGGCCTCTTCATGCCTGCCACGTCCGCCGCATCTTCCGCCACCGACTCCGCCGCCCACCCGGTCCTGCAGGTCAAGCCGCTCGGCTTTCCGTGGGCGACGCTCGATCCCTTCCTCTTTTGCGTCTACCACGACGACGCCTACCCCCGGGCCAATGCGCAGATGGGACCGGACGCCTCACTCACGGGACGCGACATCGGCCAGGACTTCGCGCGCAAGGACGGCTGGAGCATGTACCACGGCAGCACGGTGCCGGGTTTTCCGGCGCACCCGCACCGCGGTTTTGAAACCGTGACGATCGTGCGCAAGGGCCTGGTCGACCACTCCGATTCGCTGGGCGCCACGGCGCGCTTCGGCCGCGGCGACGTGCAGTGGCTCACGGCCGGCAAAGGCGTGGTGCATTCCGAAATGTTCCCGCTGCTGGACCCCCAGAACCCCAACCCGCTGGAGCTGTTCCAGATCTGGCTCAACCTGCCGGCGGCCGGCAAGATGGCGGACCCGCACTTCACCATGTTCTGGTCGCAGGACATTCCGCGCCAGGTGCTCACGGACAGCGCGGGCCGCACCACCGAAGTCGCCGTCATCGCCGGGCGCCTGGGCGAGGCCGAAACCGGCCCGCTCGCACCGCCGCCCGATTCCTGGGCCGCGCAGGCCGATGCCGATGTGGCGATCTGGACGATTCGCGTGGCGCCCGGCGCGCGTTGGACATTGCCCGCCGCCAAGGGCAGCGGTACGCAGCGCCAACTGTATTTTTTCAAGGGCACGTCGGCCGGCGTGGCCGGCCAGCCCGTCAGCGGCCATGCGGCCATTACGCTGCGGGCCGATGCGGCCGTGGAGCTGGCCAACAGCGGCGCCGACGAAGCCGAGTTCCTGCTGCTGCAAGGCAAGCCGATTGGCGAACCGGTGGTGCAGTACGGCCCCTTCGTGATGAACACTCAGGCCGAAATCGCGCAGACCCTTGCCGACTACCAGCGCACGCAGTTCGGCGGCTGGTCCTTCGCGGACGACGCGCCGGTGCACGGCCGTGAGCCGGCGCGTTTTGCGCGCTACCCGGGCGGGCGCGAAGAGCGGCCGGCGGAAGCGGCAAGCACCGCACTACCTATCCAGGAGTCGACATGAGCATGAGCACACAAGCAGAAGACGTGAAGCGCGAACTTGATGCGCTGGCGGCGGCGTTCTTTGAGGCCGTGTCCTTCGAGGCCGGCGGCGCACCGCCTTACCAGAACATCCACGGCCTGTTCATCGAGGCCGGCCTGCTGATCAAGAACACGGCGGCCACGCCCGAGATATCGACCGTCGCCGAATTCATCGCGCCGCGCCGGGCCCTGGTGGACAGTGGCGCGCTGACGCGCTTCAAGGAATGGGAGCTGTCGGAGACCACGCAGGTCTTCGGCAATATCGCGCACCGCTACAGCGCCTACGGCAAAGCCGGCACCCAGAACGGCAAGGACTTTGAAGCACGCGGTGTGATCTCGACACAGTTCATCAAGACCCCCGAAGGCTGGAAGATGAGCGCGATGGCCTGGGACGACGAACGGCCCGGCTTGTCGCTGCCGGCTGAACTGCTGGGCCGCTGAGCCCTCCTCAGGCCTGGTGGTTGCGGACCGGCGCCCATCAGCGCGCGGCGCGGCGGTCCCAGGACAGTGCGGCCACCAGCACCAGGCCACCGATCAGCCCCAGATGCTCGAGGAATGAATTGCGGTTGTGGAATTGCTCCATGCCGCTCATGGCCCAGAACGGATGGCCTATGACCGTGGCCACCAGCGTGAACCCGGCCAGCGCGAGTGTGCCCAGCACCGCCCACGGGCCGCGGCCGGAAAGCATCAGCGCTGAGCCGGCCAGTTGCGTGACGAGCACCGCGGCGGCGAACACGGGCGCCGGGCTCAGGCCGAAATGCGCGGCCTCGCCGATAGCCGCGTCGAAATTGAACAGCTTGGAAACGCCGCTGTAGACGAAGGCGACCGCCAGCAGCAGCCTGGCGGCCTGGAGCGCCGGTATTAAAAATGTGTTCTCGCGCGCGGTCATGGTTTTCCTCATCAGCTATTGCTCAAAGCCAGCACGCGCAACCCAGAGCGCCCCAGAAACTTTTTTCGTCGGACACCGGCGCGTTGCCCAGCCAGCTTTGGGTGTGGCCGTGCCCGTGCACCGCGCAGGGCTTGGCGCAGCAATCGGCGAAAGGCTGCATCGCGCGCGCGGCGAAGCCCGCCGGTTTGCCTCCGGAGGCGGGCTCGCGCCAGTAGCCGCCGAAAGCCTTTGTCGGTGCCCAGTCGTTGGCGGCTTTGGGCATGGGCGGCGCCAGGCCCGCGAAACCGCCGTCGCCGTGCACGATGCGCCCGCCCACCACCGTCAGGTGCGACACCAGGTCCTTGATGTCGGACTCCGGGATGCCGAAGAAGTCGCGCGAGGGCACGATGAAGTCGGCAAGCTGGCCCACCTTGATCTGGCCTTTTTGGCCCTCGGCATTGGCGAACCAGGCGCTGCCGCTGGTCCACAGCCGCAGCGCGGTGTCGCGGTCCAGCAGGTTGTCGGGGCGGTACAGCGCGGTGCCGCCCAGCGTCTTGCCGGTGACCATCCAGTACAGGCAGACCCAGGGGTTGTAGCTCGCGACGCGGGTTGCATCGGTGCCGCCGCCCACGGGCAGGCCGGCGTCCAGCATGCGGCGAATCGGCGGCGAGTGTTCGGCGGCGCCGGCGCCATAGCGCTCGATGAAATATTCGCCCTGGTAGGCCATGCGGTGCTGCACGGCGATGCCGCCGCCCAGCGCCTTGACACGGTCGATGTTGCGCGCGCTGATGGTTTCGGCGTGATCAAAAAACCAATGCAGGCCGTTGAAAGGAATCTCACGGTTGACCTTCTCGAAGGTGTCGAGTGCGCGCCCTATGGATTCGTCGTAAGTCGCGTGCAGCCGGAAAGGCCAGCGCTTTTCCACCAGCAGGCGCACCACGCGCTCGAGCTCGTCCTCCATGCTGGCGGGCAGTTCGGGCCGGGGCTCGCGGAAGTCCTCGAAATCGGCCGCGGAGAACACCAGCATTTCGCCGGCGCCGTTGTGGCGCAGCATGTCGGTGCCGGACAGCGGCGGCAGCATGCCGGTCCACTGCCGGAAATCATCCGCCTCCTGTTTCGGCCGCTGCGTGAACAGGTTGTAGCCTATGCGCACCGTGAGCTCGCCGGTATCGCGCAGCTTCTCGATCACGCGGTAGTCGTCGGGATAGTTCTGGAAGCCGCCGCCGGCATCGATCACCGAAGTGATGCCGAGCCGGTTCAGCTCGCGCATGAAAAGCCGGGTCGACGCCTCCTGCGCGTCCGGGTCCAGCTTGGGGCCTTTGGCCAGTGTGGCGTAGAGGATCATCGCGTTAGGTCTGGCGAGCAGCAGGCCTGTCGGATTTCCCTGGGTGTCTCGCGCGATTTCGCCGCCGGGCGGATTCGGCGTGTCCTTGCCGTAGCCGACGGCGCGCAGGGCGGCGCCGTTGAGCAGGGCGCGGTCATACAGGTGCAGGATGAAGACCGGGGTGTCGGGCGCGGCCGCATTGATTTCCGCGAGTGTGGGCAGGCGCTTTTCCGCGAACTGCTGCTCGGTGAACCCGCCGACCACGCGCACCCACTGCGGCGCCGGCGTGCGCGCCGCCTGCGCCTTGAGCATGGCCATCGCATCGGCGAGCGAAGGCACACCGTCCCAGCGCAGTTCCATCGCGTAGTTGAGGCCGGCGCGTATCAAATGCGTGTGGCTGTCGTGCAGGCCGGGCAGGGCGGCCGCGCCGGCCAGGTCGACCACCTGTGTCTTGGCGCCCGCGTGGCGCATGGCATCTTCGTGGCTGCCCACGGCGATGAATTTGCCGCCAGCCACGGCCACCGCGGCGGCCACCGGGTTCTGCCGGTCCAGGGTGGTGAAGCGGCCGTTGATGAAAATGATGTCGGCCGTGGCGGCCATGGCGGGATCGGTCATGCGGACTTCCGGGAATTGTTGAGGGGGAATCAGCGCCGCGCGAACAGCCATGGGTGCAGCAGCCGCGTGTAGGGCGGCATGACCACCCAGACCACCAGGGCCACGATGACGGCCGCCAGTATGCCGTGCTCCACGCCATACACGCCCAGGGCGGGGACGGCCTTGAACAACGGCCCCATGGCCCAGGGCACGACCATGGTCAGCGGCCAGATGACCGAGGTGGTGATCAGCCACTGTTTCCAGGCCGCGGGCTTTACCGGCGCCTCCGCGCCAGCCGCCGCTTCAGGGGGAAACAGGAAGTCGATGCCGGTGCCCAGGGTGACCTGTTCACCGGCTTGCAGGTGCGGCTGCACGGCCTCGACCAGGCGCGCGCGTTCGGTGGATCGGTACCAGGCATTCAACTGCTCAGAGGTGGCGAAGCGGACCACGATGAGGTAGTCAACGCCGGTGCCGGACGGGCGGACCACATGCACGCCCTGGTGGCCCGGATAGGCCGAGGCGACCCGCATGGTCTCCGCCAGCCAGGCATCGWACGCGGCGCGCGCACCGGGGCGCACGCGGTGGCGCACCACCAGGCTGACGCTTTCAGAGGACGGGCCTGCCGGCTCACCCGTGCTGTTTGTGGCGCTGTTCATGGCGCTTCAGCCCAGCTTGCGCGCGGGCATCTTGTGCACGTGCGTGATCGCGTAGTCGACGCCAGAGCCGTAGGCGCCGGAATGCTCCATGACGATGCCCGTGGTACCCGCATAGGTCTCCTTGCGCGCCCAGTCGCGCTGCATTTCGAGAAGGAACTGCTGCCAGGTGATGGGCACGGCGCCGGCCTGGATCATGCGCTGCACCGACATGTTGTGCGCCGCCACCGAAGTGCCGCCGGAGGCATCTTCCACAAAATACACCTCGTAGCCGTCGGCCATGGCCTCCAGCGCGGGGAAGTTCAGGCAGACCTCGGTCCACAACGCCGCGAGCACCAGTTTTTTGCGGCCGAATTTTTTCAGTTCGGCCTTGACGGCGGCATCGTCCCAGGTGTTCATGCTGGTGCGCTCAAAAATCCGGTTGTCGGGCAGCACCGCGAGCAGTTCGGGCCAGATGTTGCCCGAAAAGGATTCAGTCTCGACTGAGGTCAGCACCGTGGGGACATTGAACACCTTGGCCGCCTTGGCCAGGCCGATGACGTTGTTCTTCAGCAGTTGCCGGTCGATGTTGGCCACGCCGAAGGTCATTTGCGGCTGGTGGTCGATCAGGACAAGCGCGCAGTTCTGGGGGGTCAGAAGTTCGAGTTTTCCTTGAGCCATGGTGAATTTCCTTGTAATGGTGAAACAAACAAGCTGGAATGCTAAATTGCAGCCAATAGGTTGACTAGACTGAGTTTTCGAACCAAACCGTATCCAAAGAGGAACCAATTCATGGACAGACTCGACGCCCTCCAGGCCCTGGTGCTGTCGACACGGCTGGGCAGCTTTGCCGCCGCCGCGCGTGAGCTCGGCGTGACGCGCTCGCAGATCAGCAAGCTCATCGCTTCGCTGGAAGTGGAATACGGCGGTACGCTGTTTGCGCGCTCCACCCGCGCGATTGCGTTGACCAGTGCCGGCGCCACGCTGCACGACTATGCCGTGGATCTGCTGGCCATCGCCGCCGAAGCCCGCGAGTCCATGGCGGCCCTGCGCGGCGCGGTGGCAGGGCCGCTGCGCGTCAATGCGCCGATGTCCTTCGGCAAGCTGGTGCTGGCGCCGCTGCTGTCGGAGTTCCTGGCGCTGCATCCGCGGGTCGAGTTGCGCGTGGAACTCAACGACCGCATGCTCGACCCCTATGAGACGGGCTTTGACCTCACCCTGCGCATCGCGCAACTGCCGGACTCCTCGCTGGCGGCGCGCCGCCTGTGCGACGTGCGACGCGCCATCTATGCCGCCCCCGCCTACCTGCAGGCGCACGGAACGCCCGGCTCGCCGAAGGCGCTCAAGGCGCATCGCTGCCTGAACTACGCGCATGCCAACAAGGGGCACATCTGGCACCTCGGCAGGGGCCGGGAAACGGCGCACGTGGCCGTCGGCGGGCCGCTGTGCGCCAACAACGGCGACCTGCTGGTGGAGGCCGCCGTCGCTGGCGCCGGATTGATCCTGCAGCCCGAGTTCCTGGCAGCGAAGCACCTCGCGGCGGGACGGCTGGTGCCGGTGATGCCGCAGTGGCAGGAATCCCCGGAGATCGCGCTCTACGCGCTGTACCCGGCGACACGGCGCGTTCCCGTCACGGTGCGCGCCCTGATCGATCACCTGGTGGCGGCTCTGCCGCAAGCCATGTCGGCCGTTGAAGTGCCTTCGCTACCGTGACTGCGCGTGCAGGCTTCATGCTGAGGTGAGCCGGACCGTCCGGCCCAGCAGCCAGTAGGTGGCCATGCGGCCCCTGCCCTTGATCTCTATGGGTTCGCGCGCGACGAATGAAAAATGCTGCCGAGTCTGCAGGTACACCGCTTCGCTGACGTGGACGGCGCCGGGCGCGCCGCTGGATTCCATGCGGCTGGCCACGTTGACGGTGTCGCCCCAGACGTCGTAGAGGAAGCGCTTGACGCCGATCACTCCGGCCACCGCGGGCCCGGTGTGGATGCCGATGCGTATGGCCAGTTCCGTGCCGTTGCCGGTGTTGTAGCGCCGCAGGGCCTCGCCCATGTCGAGCGCCAGCCGCCCCAGGGCCTCAAGCCGATGGTGCGCGACGACCATGTAGGCATCGCCTATGGTCTTGATTTTTTCGAGGCCGTATTTTTCGACCAGGCCGTCAAAGGCCGAGAAGATCTGGTTCAGCACCAGAACCAGCGCGTCGGGCGGCAGGGCGCGCGAAAAAGTCGTGAAGCCGGCGATGTCGGCGAACAGCACGCCCATGTTGTCGAACTTCACCGCGTTGACCTTGTCGTCGCGCTTGAGCTCGTCGGCGATGGAAGCCGGCAACACGTTGTACAGCACCTTGTCGGCGCGCGCGCGTTCGGTCTCCGCGCGCTGCATCTCGGCGTAAAGTTCGGCGTTGCGCGCATGCATGAACCTGTCGAGCTCGATGCACAGCACCACCACGCAGAACGGATTGACCAGCGCGGCCAGCAGCGCCACACCGTCCCCCTCCCGCATGCCGGCGGCCAGGGCCAGCACCGCAAAACTCAGCACGTACATCGGCCGGCGCACCGGGCTGGGCGTGCACATCACAGCCGCCACAAAGGTCGCGCCGGCGGCGTAGATGGCCAAGTCGCCCCGCATCCAGCCATGGACCGCCCCGACCCAGGTGGCCAGCACCATCGCGCCCGCACAGGCCGCATTGAGCGCCGCTTCGCTGTTTCGAAGCCGAGGCAGGAATCGGTCCGCCAGCGCGACGGCGATGAAAAACAGCTCCGCCGTGAGTTGCCAGGCCAGCAGGCCCGCGAAGCCAGGCGGCCAGTGCTGCGGCGAGACGCCGAAATAAGGCGCATCTGCGGCCAGCGCGGCCGGCGGCAAAAGGCAGGCCACCGCCTTGGCGTAATACACCCCGTGCGCCCAGCTTTTCTGGACAAGCCACTCCCGAAACGGCTGCAGCGCCATSATGTTCCTCCCCTTGCGCCGCGCGGCATGGGCGCGGCATCCGGCGACCATACGGGCCGGCCGGCTTTGGGTCAATGAACATTGACCGCCTGCGGCCTTTTCATGTGCGACGGCCGAAAAAAAAGCGCCCGAAGGCGCTTTTTTTTGATGAAGCCGCAGCGAATTACTTCGCCACCACCCGCACCATTTCCAGGCACTTGTTGGAGWAGCCCCATTCGTTGTCGTACCAGGCCACCACCTTGATGAAGGTGCCGTCCAGCGCGATGCTGGCGTCGGCGTCGAAGATGGAGGTGCGGGCATCGCCGCGGAAGTCGGTGGCGACCACCTTGTCTTCGGTGTAGCCCAGGATGCCCTTGAGCGCGCCTTCGCTTTGCGCCTTCATCTCGGCGCAGATTTCCTTCAGCGTGGCTTCCTTGTTGAGTTCGCAAGTCAGGTCGACCACCGAAACGTCGGAAGTCGGCACGCGGAAGGACATGCCGGTCAGCTTCTTGTTGAGCTCGGGAATCACCACGCCGACGGCCTTGGCGGCGCCGGTGCTGGAAGGAATGATGTTTTCCAGGATGCCGCGGCCGCCGCGCCAGTCCTTGTTGCTCGGGCCGTCCACGGTTTTCTGCGTGGCGGTGGCGGCGTGCACCGTGGTCATCAGGCCGCGCTTGATGCCCCACTTGTCGTTGAGCACCTTAGCGACGGGCGCCAGGCAGTTGGTGGTGCAGCTGGCGTTGGAGATGATGGCCTCGCCCTTGTAGGTCTTGTCGTTGACGCCGAAAACGAACATCGGAGTGTCGTCTTTCGACGGCGCCGAGAAGATGACCTTCTTCGCGCCGGCGGCCAGGTGCTTCTCGCCGGAGGCCTTGTCGAGGAACAGGCCGGTGGACTCCAGCACCACGGTGGCGCCGATGTCGCCCCACTTGAGGTTGGCGGGGTCGCGTTCCTGCGTGAGGCGGATCTTCTTGCCGTTGACGATGAGGGTGTTGCCCTCGACGGACACGTCACCTTCGAAGCGGCCGTGCACCGAGTCGTACTTCAGCATGTACGCCAGGTAGTCGGGCTCGAGCAGGTCGTTGATGCCGACGATTTCAATGTCGCCGAAGCTCTTGATCGCCGAGCGGAACACGTTGCGGCCGATCCGGCCAAAACCATTAATGCCAAGTTTGATAGTCATCTGCTGTTGCTCCTGGAAGTTGAAATTGGT
The DNA here is from genome assembly GCF_056405515.1 of Polaromonas sp. P1_G2. Taxonomy (NCBI): domain Bacteria; kingdom Pseudomonadati; phylum Pseudomonadota; class Betaproteobacteria; order Burkholderiales; family Comamonadaceae; genus Polaromonas; species Polaromonas sp. P1_G2. The sequence goes on along the minus strand of NZ_JBFUBY010000079.1, from coordinate 5,783 downwards.
TGATTGGACAGGCAGCGTACGTTGCGTGCGCTTACTTGCGCAGCACCTTGCGCACGGTGTCGGCGACGTTCTCGGCCGTGAAGCCGAAGTGTTTGAACAGGACGGGTGCCGGGGCGGATTCGCCGTAGCTGTCGATGCCGACCACGGCGGCGCAGCCGTATTTCCACCAGCCGTCGGTCACGCCCATCTCCACCGCGATGCGGGGGATGCCTTCGGGCAGCACTTCGCTCTTGTAGGCGGTTTTCTGTTTGTCGAAGGTGGTGGTGCTGGGCATGGAAACCACGCGCACGGCGATCTTGTGGGCGGCCAGTATTTCCTGTGCCTTCAGCGCGAGTTGCACTTCGGAACCGGTGGCGATGATGACGGCCTGGGCCTTCTTGTTGAGGCCGACTTCTGCCGGCTCGGCCAGCACGTAGGCGCCGCGGCTGATGTTGCCGAGGTCTTTCTTCGGCGCGTAGGGCAGGTTCTGGCGGCTCAGCAGCAGTGCCGTCGGCTTGTTCTTGTTCTCGAGCGCGACGGCCCAGGCAACGGCTGTTTCGGCCGTGTCGCCCGGACGCCAGACGTCCAGGTTGGGGATCAGGCGCAGGCTGGCGGCATGCTCGATGGACTGGTGCGTCGGGCCGTCTTCACCGAGGCCGATGGAGTCGTGGGTGAACACGTGCACCACGCGCAGCTTCATCAGCGCGGCCATGCGGATGGCGTTGCGGCTGTAATCGCTGAAGGTCAGGAAGGTGCCGCCGTAGGGGATGTAGCCGCCGTGCAGCGCAATGCCGTTCATGATGGCGGCCATGCCGAATTCACGCACGCCGTAGTTGATGTGGCGGCCGATGGAACTCACGCCGTCGGCGTTGGCCGTCAGCACGACTTCGCCGTTCATGTCGAAACGCAGGCTGGGCGTGGACTTGGTGTTGGTCAGGTTGGAGCCGGTCAAATCGGCCGAGCCGCCCAGCATTTCAGGCAGGCCGGCGGTGAAGGCTTCCAGCGCGAGCTGCGAGGCTTTGCGCGAAGCGACCGTTTCGGCCTTGGTGTGCGAACCGATGACGGTGTCGACCGCCAGTTGCGCGAAGGACTTGGGCAGCTCACCCTTCATGCGGCGGACCAGTTCGGCGGCAAGTTCAGGATGCGCCGCCTTGTAGGCGGCGAATTTCGCGTCCCAGGCGGCTTCAGCGGCCAGGCCCTTGGCTTTGGCATCCCAGGCGTCGTAGGTTTCTTTCGGCACTTCAAACGGGGCGTGGGGCCAGTTCAGGGCTTCGCGCGTGAGCTTGATTTCTTCGGCGCCCAGCGGCTCGCCGTGGGCCTTGGCGGTGTTGGCGCGGTTCGGCGAGCCCTTGCCGATGTGTGTCTTGCAGATGATCAGCGTGGGCTTGTCGCTGGACTTCTTCGCGCCTTCGATGGAATTGGCGACCAGCTCGGCGTCATGGCCGTCGATGGGGCCCAGCACGTTCCAGCCGTAGGCGGCAAAGCGCACGGCGGTGTTGTCGATGAACCAGGGTGCGACCTGGCCGTCGATGGAGATGCCGTTGTCGTCATATAGCGCGACCAGCTTGTTGAGCTTCCAGGCGCCGGCCAGGGCCGCGGCCTCGTGGCTGATGCCTTCCATCAGGCAACCGTCGCCCATGAACACATAGGTGTTGTGGTCGACGACGGTGTGGCCTTCGCGGTTGAATTCCTTGGCGAGCAGCTTTTCAGCCAGCGCCATGCCGACGGCATTGGTCAGGCCCTGGCCCAGCGGGCCGGTGGTGGTTTCSACGCCGGGGGTGTAGCCGTATTCGGGGTGGCCGGGGGTTTTGCTGTGCAGCTGGCGGAAGTTTTTCAGTTCGCTGATCGGCAGTTTGTAGCCGGTCAAATGCAGCACGGCGTAAATCAGCATGGAGCCGTGGCCGTTGGAGAGCACAAAACGGTCGCGGTCGAACCAGTTGGGGTTGTGCGGGCTGTGCTTGAGGTGGCGGCCCCAGAGGGCGACGGCCATGTCGGCCATGCCCATGGGGGCGCCGGGATGTCCGGAATTGGCTTGTTGTACGGCGTCCATTGCGAGTGCGCGTATCGCATTCGCCATCATTTGCGTGTTTGCCATGTAGGCTGCTCCGGAGGGGGAAAGATCAGGGGTAACCCGGTATTTTACCGTCTGGCCCCGGCCCGGGAATTTGGCGGGATATGGAACCAAGTTACGGCCTGGACGGGGCCGCGCATCGTCTAAAGTCGGGGGATGCAAGGCCTACACCTGACCGCCGACCTTTACAAATGCCGCTGCGATCCCGCCTGGTTCACCGACGCCGCCCGCCTGGGCGACTGGTGCGTGCAGGCCGTGCAGGCCGCCGGCCTGCAGGCCGTCAACCAGCTGTTCCACACTTTTCCCGACACCGTGCACGGCCCGGGCGGCATCACGGCCACCGTGCTGCTGGCCGAATCGCATGTGTGCGTTCACACCTGGCCTGAACAAAAGGCCGTGACACTGGACGTGTACGTCTGCAACTTTGGCGCCGACCACTCGGCGCGCGCGCGCGGCCTGATGGATGCGCTGATACGGCGTTTTAACCCGGAATGGACCGAGCAGCGCTCACTGGACCGCGGGGATACGCAGTGAGCGACCCGGCCATCAAAGCCATGATCATGGCCGCCGGCCGCGGCGAGCGCATGCGCCCGCTGACCGACAGCACGCCCAAGCCCCTGCTGAAAGTGCGCGGCAAGCCGCTGATCGCCTGGCATGCCGAGGCGCTGGCGCGCGGCGGCTTCACCGACCTGGTGATCAACACCGCCTGGCTCGGCGAGCAGATTGAAAACCACTTCAGCCAGCCAGGCCGCACGCCGCTGTCGATTGCCTATTCACACGAAGGCGTTGATTTCGGCGGCGCGCTGGAAACCGCCGGCGGTATCGCGCGCGCGCTCCCGCTGCTGGGCGAGGTGTTCTGGCTATTGGCGGGCGACGTGTTTGTGCCGGGCTTTGAATTCAGCCAGGCCGCCGTAGACCGTTTTGCCGCCGGCGGCAAGCTGGCCCACCTCTGGCTGGTGGCCAACCCGCCCCACAACCCGCAGGGCGACTTCGGCCTGGGCCCGGACGGCCTGGCACTGAACCTGGCCAAAGACAGCGCGGAACCCAAATTCACCTACAGCACCATCGGCCTGTACCGCCGCGAATTCTTCAACAGCATGCCCTTCGGCAACCCCGAAGGCCTCAAAGCCCCACTGGCCCCCTTGCTGCGCGCCGCGATGGACAATGGCCGGGTCAGCGCCGAGCTGTACACCGGGCCCTGGACCGACGTGGGCACACCGGCCCGGCTGGACGAGTTGAACCAGGCAGCCGTCACCACCAATTAACAAACCCAAAGCGCAGCCACCATGAGCACCACCACGATTTACCAGAAACGCCGTGCCGCCGTGGCCCGTGCACTCAGGGCGGCCGGCGGCGGCCTCGCCCTGCTGCCCACCGCGCGCGAGTACCCGCGCAACCGCGACAGCGATTTTCCGTACCGGCACGACAGCTATTTCTATTACCTGACCGGCTTTGACRAGCCCGAAGCCTGGCTGGCGATTGAGGCCAACGGCAAGACCACGCTGTTTTGCCGCCCCAAGGACCTGGAGCGCGAAATCTGGGACGGCATACGCCTGGGCCCCAAGGCCGCGCCGGCCCGGCTGGGCGTGGACGCCGCCTTCAGCACCGAGGTACTGGACACCCGGATGCCGGCGCTGCTGGCCAACCAGAAGTCGGTGTGGTTCCCCTTTGCCACACATGAAGGCCTGGACGCCCGGGTCGACGACTGGCTCGACAAGGTGCGCGCCCGCGTGCGTCTGGGCGACGAGTGCCCGCAAAGCCGGCACGACCTGTGCGGCGTGCTCGACGAGATGCGCCTCTTCAAGGACAGCCACGAGATCGCCACCCTGCGCCGTGCCGGCAAAATTTCGGCGGGCGCGCATGTGCGCGCCATGCAGACTTCAGCCGCCATGCTGCGTGATCCCATCAAGGGCGGCCTGCGCGAATACCACCTGGAAGCCGAACTGCTGCACGAGTTCCGCCGCCACGGCTCGCAGTTCCCGGCCTACACCAGCATCGTGGCCGCAGGCGCCAATGCCTGCGTGCTGCACTACCGCGCCGGCGACGCCGAACTCAAGGCCGGCGAGCTGTGCCTGATAGACGCCGGCTGCGAACTCGACGGTTATGCCAGCGACATCACACGCACCTTCCCGGCGAACGGTAAATTCACGCCGGCCCAGCGCCGCCTGTATGACATCGTGGTGGAGTCCCAGTACGCTGCGGTGAAGGCGACCAGGCCCGGCAAGCGCTTCAATGACCCGCACGAGGCCGCGCTGCGCGTGCTGGCCCAGGGCATGCTGGACACCGGCCTGCTGCCCAAGGCCAAACACGGCAAGGTCGACGACGTGCTCGAGTCCGGCGCTTATCGCCAGTTTTACATGCACCGCACCAGCCACTGGATGGGCATGGACGTGCACGACTGCGGCGACTACAGCGAACCCGGCAGCAAACCACGCCCCGACAAGGACGCCATGGGCCAGCCCATCATGCGCAAGCCTTCGCGCATCCTGCGGCCCGGCATGGTGCTGACGATAGAGCCCGGCCTCTATGTGCGCCCCGGCAAGAACGTGCCCAGGGAGTTCTGGAATATCGGCATCCGGATTGAGGACGACGCGCTGGTCACGGCCAAGGGGTGTGAGCTGATGACGCGCGGGGTGCCGGTGGATGGGGATGAGATTGAGGCCTTGATGCGTGCCTGATGCTCCGTGAACGCGTGCTGGGCATAACCTTGCCGCGACGCCGGGCTTGCGCCAAGCGCAAGCCCGGGATTTTTTGTCAACCGGGAAGATTTACCATGGCTTTTGTTGCTCGCCCCCTGCCTTTTGTATTGGCCTCATCCAATCATGGAACCATGATCGTCAATCGCAACGACCACCACATGACCGACGACGGGCGCGGCTACGGCGTCGGCTATCAAATTCTCCAGAACTCGGAGTTTGACCCCGGGGAAGTCGACACGGTCTTGCAACTGCTGACTTTGCGCCGGGACGCTTTCGGCGACGGCGTTGTCGCGCTTGACATCGGCGCGAACATGGGCGTTCACACCATCGAGTGGGCCAGGCATATGCACGGCTGGGGAAAGGTCATCGCCGTCGAAGCCCAGGAAAGGATTTATTACGCCCTCGCCGGCAACATCGCCATCAACAACTGCTTTAACGCAAGGGCCTACCACGCCGCGCTGGGCGCCGAGGAAGGCGAGATGAAAATTCCCAGGCCCGACTACCTGGTACCCGGAAGTTTCGGCTCGCTTGAATTGCGCCAAAGCGAAAAAAACGAATTTATCGGGCAGCCCATCGATTATTCCGAGCAGAACAGCCAGACGGTCAGGATGATCACGGTGGACGGCCTCAAGCTACCCCGCCTGGACTTCATCAAGATGGACATCGAGGGCATGGAACTTGAAGGACTGGCAGGCGCACTCAAAACCATCGAGGCCCACAAACCCCATCTGTGGATCGAATGGCTGAAGACCGACCAGCAGGCACTGCGTGATCTGCTCGACGCGCAAGGCTACAAGTATTACCAGATGGGCATCAACATTTTCGCGGTTCATGGGAACGACCCCACGCGCGCCAACATCAATTTCATCTCGGGGTGAGTTGACCGGGTCTTGCGCCGGCTTGCGCGCTCCCCTTGTCCTTTGCTTGGTCCTGCTGGCCGGGGGTAGCCCGGCGGCTACTCACTTTTCTTTTGCCTTGGTCCTGCTGGCCGGGGGTAGCCCGGCGGCTACTCACTTTTCTTTTGCTTCGCCAAA
>NZ_JBFUBY010000078.1:0-15253 GCF_056405515.1 Polaromonas sp. P1_G2 | reverse complement strand
CGCCGGTAAAGGTCTCCAGCGTCATGCCGAGCACGCGCGTGTAGAAGTCCACGCAGGCAGCTTTATCGCCGGTCGTCAGCACGATGTGGTCAAGGGTGCCGATCATGCCGATGCCGCCCTCAGTTCAGCCACATAAGGCGGTGGTTCGTGCAGGTCGGTGATGCGGCCGGCCTTGGCGACCTGGCCGGGTACTTCATGGCCGACGATGGCCGGCATCTGCCGTGCCACGTCCAGCAACCGGGGGATGYCCACGCCGGTGTCGTAACCCATAGCGTCCAGCATGTGAACCGCGTCCTCGCTGCTGATGTTGCCGCTGGCACCGGGTGCGTAGGGGCAGCCGCCCAGGCCGCCCAGCGAGCCGTCAAAACGTGTGATGCCGCCTTGCACGGCGGCCAGCACATTGGCCAGACCCATACCGCGCGTGTTGTGGAAGTGCAGGGTCAGCTGCAGGTTTTTGAAGCGCTGCTGCAGCACCTCAACCATACGGGCGACCTGGGTCGGATGCGCCATGCCGGTGGTGTCGCAAATCGTGAGGCCGCGCACGCGGTCCGCGCCGAAGGCGGCAAAGCGTTCACTCCAGCGCAGCACTTCTGCTTCGGCCACCTCGCCCTCCATCGGGCAGCCGAAGCAGCAGGACAGCGACACATTGATGGGCGTGCGGCCATCGACATGGTGAACCACGTCGGACAGCGCGGCAAAACTTTTCTCGCGGGGCATGCGCAGGTTGGCGAGGTTATGGGTTTCCGACACCGACATCACGAGGTTGAGCTCGTCGGCGCACGACTCCAGCGCGCGCTCCGCGCCGCGCAGGTTGGGTACCAGCACCGTGTATTCCACGCCGGGCACGCGGCGTATGCGGCCCATGACCTCTTCGGCGTCGCGCAGCATGGGAATGGCCTTGGGCGAGGTGAAAGAGGTGACTTCGATCTTGGCGTAACCGCACTCGCTCAGCGCGTCGACCAGCGCCACCTTGTCGTCGGTGGCGATGAAATTGGACTCGATCTGGAAGCCGTCGCGCGTGGCGACCTCATTGAAGTGAATGCGTTTTTTCATGCTGCGTCCGCGTCCTTTCCGGCCACGATGCCTTTGTCTTTCAAGGCTTGGATCTGTACGGCCGACAAGCCCATCTCGCTTAGCACGGCATCTGTGTCCTGGCCGATTTGAGGCGCGTTGCGGCGATGGCCGCCCGGCGTGCGCGAGAGTTTGGGCACGATGCCGGGCACGGTCAGCAGGCTGCCGTCTTCCATGCGCAGCTCGTCGAGCATGCCGCGCGCCTGGTAGTGCGGGTCGGCTGCGATGTCGGCCACGGTGTAAATGCGGCCTGCTGGCACCGAGACCTTGTCGAGCGCCGCCAGCACCTCGTCCACCGTGAGGCCCAAAGTCCATTGGCCTATGGCCGCGTCGATTTCCGCCACGCGTGCGACGCGGCCTGCGTTGTCGGCCAGGGCTGGGTCGCTGCCCAGGTCGGTGCGGCCTATGGTGGCCATCAGGCGCTTGAAAATGCTGTCGCCATTGCCGGCAACCAGCGCGTAGCCGCCGTCCTTGCACAGGTAGGCATTGCTGGGCGCGATGCCTGGCAGGGCGCTGCCGGCCGCGCCGCGCACCACGCCGAAAGCGCTGTACTCGGGCAGCAGGCTTTCCATGCAGTTGAAGACCGCTTCATAAAGCGCCACGTCTATCACCTGGCCTTTGCCTGAGCGCTGGCGCTCCTGCATGGCCAGCAGGATGCCGATCACGCCGTGCAGCGCGGCCAGCGTGTCGCCAATGCTCACGCCCACGCGCACCGGCACGCGGCCCGGCTCGGCCGTCAGGTGGCGCAGGCCGCTCATGGCCTCGGCCACCACGCCGAAGCCCGGCTTGTCGCGGTAGGGGCCGGTCTGGCCGTAGCCGCTGATGCGCAGCATGATGAGGCGCGGGTTCAGCGCCAGCAGTTCGTCGGGGCCCAGGCCCCAGCCTTCCATGGCGCCCGGGCGGAAGTTCTCGATCAGCACGTCGGCATCGGCGGCCAGCCGGCGCACGATGTCCTGCGCCTCGGGGCTTTTGAGGTCCAGCGCCACCGAACGCTTGTTGCGCGACTGCACCTGCCACCAGACCGAGGTGCCGTCTTTCAGCAAACGCCATTTGCGCAGCGGGTCGCCCGCGCCCGGGGTTTCGATCTTGATGATGTCGGCGCCGAAGTCCGCCAGCGTCTTGGCCGCGAAGGGCCCGGCGATCAGCTGGCCCAGCTCCAGCACTTTGAGGCCGGCAAGCGGGCCGGAGGCGGTGGGAGTGGGAAGGGATTGTTCAGTGGCCATGGGCGGCAGTGTGCCGCCCGGGGCCCGCCCCGTCCATTACCGCTTTGGGGCTCGGGCTTTCGCGTTTTGCGAAGGCAAGGCGCCGGCAGGCGCCACCAGGAAGTCCACCAGCGCGGTGATGGCCGCATCGGGCTGGCCCGCCATGGTGGCCGCCAGCAGGCGGCGCCTGGCCCAGGCGTCGGCCAGCGGCCGCCAGCCCAGCTTCATGCTTTTGATGAGAGGCAGCGTCGCGCCCTTGGGCAGGATGGCCACGCCCAGGCCCGAGGCCACCATGTGGCATACCGCGTCGAAGCTGCGCACCTGCATGCGCAGCTTGAGCGGCCGGTTCGCGGCCAGCGCGGCCTGCTGCTGCTTTTGCAGCATGGCGGCGCCGGCGGTCAGGCTGATCCATTCCTCGTCAAGCGCATCGGTAAAAGCTAGCGGCACCTTGCTGCGAGCGAGCGCGTGGCCGGCCGGCAGGATCAGCACCAGTTCGTCTTCGCGAAACAGACGCGTGTCCAGCCCCGTGGTGTCCGGCCCTTCGACAAACACCGCCGCGTCGGCCCGGCCTTCGCGCAAGGTGGCCACCACCGCTTCGGACACCTGCTCCTCGAGGTCGATGTGCACCTGCGGGTGCAGCTCGCCGTAACGCGCGAGCAGCGGCGGCAGGAATTGGCTGATGGCCGCGCTGCTGGCGCACAGGCGTATGTGGCGCGCGATGCCGCGCCGCAGGTCGGCCAGTTCGCCGCCCAGCTGCTCCATGGTTTGCAGCAAAGTCAGGCCGTGCTTGACGAAGACGCGCCCGGCCGCTGTCGGCAAGAGGCCGCGCGCGTGGCGCTCGAACAGGGCCTCACCCAGGGCGTCTTCGAGTTCGCGTATGCGCCGACTGGCCGCAGCCAGTGCCAGGTGCGAGTCGCGCGCCGCCGCGGTCAGGCTGCCGGTTTGCGCGCAGGCCACCGCCAGGCGCACGGACACCAGGTCGAAGCGGGCCAGGTTGTAGTTCACGGGCAGCGCCCTTGAATTTCAGTAGCTTCTCAGGCGGCCTTCTTTTTAGCCGCAGCCTTTTTGGCGGCGGGTTTCTTTGCGATCAGCGTGTCCAGGTTTTTCACGATCTCGCCTTCAATTTTGTCCTTGAACGCACCCAGCAGAAAGCCGAGCCTGGCGTTGAGGTCAAAACTGTCTTTGGTGACCGCCAGCGTGCCGCTGACGCCCGAGCGGGTGAAACTGACCAGGTCTTCGGTCTTGCCTTCCTCGTAGGTGCATTCCATGGCGAACTTTTCTTCGACCTGCTCGGCCCACTTGAAGGCGATCTTGCGTGCCTCAAGAAGGCCCAAGCTGTGTTCGCGCTGGATGTGGATGTCAGCCATTCGAGGTCTCCGTGTTGTTGTGGGTGTTATTCATTTGAAGCGCCTTGCGCCGTTCTTCTTTGGGCAGCCCGGCCAGCCCTTTGACCGCATCATAAAACCGTTGCCAGTCGCGGCCTTCGTGCTCGAACAAAGCTTCGAAGCCGGGTACCAGCTCATCATAGGCGGCCTGCGCGCCGAAGGCCGCGTTGTTGGCGCGCGCCACCCAGGGGTCATAGCCCGCAAAGCCGTCCCACGAAGCCTTGAGGCTGGCGTAGCCCTCGCGAAAACGCTGGAGCGCCTCGGCCTTCAGGGCGGCCTGCGCGGCTTTGCCGGCGGCCGTCGCCGGTTTTTGATCGTAGATCGCGGCCAGCTCAAGCCGCGTGGCCAGCGCCAGCGCGCGGAACTGCCGGCGCCGCCCGTCGAACCGGGCGTAGTCCTGCTGGGCCTTCTGGTTGCCCCTGAGGGCCTCGCTGTCCAGCCAGCGCTGGCTGCCCATGCGCTCGACGGCGGTGGCGAAAGACTCGTTGAACATGGTGTCGTCTTTGGCGTAGACCACCTGGTGCGCCAGTTCGTGAAAGATCAGCCGCGCGAGCTCGCCTTCGGGGTAGCCGATGAAGGTGTTGAGCAGCGGGTCGCCGCCGGCCCAGTTCATCCAGCCCAGCGTCGAATAGGCGGGCACGCCGTAGACGCTGGTCTCCAGGCCTTGCGCCTTGAGCCGTTCGGCCTCGGCGCGCGCCTCGGCCTCATTGAAATAGCCGCGGTAGCCCACACAACCCGTGATCGGGAAGCACCAGGTCTTGAGGGTCAGCGAGAACTCGGGCGCGGCCACCACGTTCCAGACCACGGCGCTGCGGCGCAGGTCGGCATAACGCTTGTAGCTGGGGTTGTCGGGCAGCTTGAGTTCGTTCACGGCAAAGCTGCGTATGCGCTGCGACAGGGCCAGCCGGCTTTTCAGCTGCTCGGAGGCCTGCGCGTCGCCCAGCCAGTCGTCCACCGGGCGGGCCGCGTTGAGCATCTGCAGGTGGCCGCTGACGGACTGCCAGTAATAACCCAGGTCGGCGCAGCCCGCCAGGCCCAGGCCCGCGGCCAGCGCGACGGCCAGCGTGCGTTTGAGGGTGCCGCGTTTCACCGGAACTCCGTTCAGGCGCTCAGGCGGCCTGCGGCTCGCGCTGCACCTGCACCAGGCAGTCGTAAAACACCGGGCCGCGGCCCATGTCGGTCAGGTGCTGGCTGGTGAGCTGGTTGACGTTGGTGCCGTCCAGGCCCAGCTTGCGCCACCAGATGCCCAGGCCGTTGACCACGCCGGGCCGGGCCCGCGCCGAGACCTCGGCCTTGACCCGGTACTCGCCGCGCTGGTTGAAAACCTTGACGATGGCGCCCGTGGTGATGCCGCGTGCCGCGGCGTCGTCGGCGTGGATTTCCAGCACCGGCTCGGCCTCGATGTCGCGCAGGCTTTTGACGTTGACGAAAGTGGAGTTCAGGAAGTTGCGCGCCGGCGGCGAGATCATGGCCAGCGGGAACTGCGCCGAGCTGCCCGCGGCTTCATGGTTGGGTACGTGGCCGGGCAGGCCGTCGGCGCCCTCGGCCGCCAGCCGCGCGCTGAAAAATTCGCAGCAGCCCGAGGCCGTGGGGAAGTTGCCGTCGGCAAAGGGCGCGTCGGGCAGGTCGAGTGTGGCGAAGCCCTTGTCCAGCAGCTGCTGGAAGTCGACCTTGTCGCCGAACACCGCGCGGCACAGCTGTTCGTCGCTGTCGGAAAAGCAGGGTTCATCCAGACCCATATGGGCGGCCAGTTCGCGGAATATCTGGGTGTTGGGCTTGGCCTGGCCCAGCGGCGCGATGGCCGGACGGTTCAGCAACGCGTCGGTATGGCCGTAGGCGCCGTGCACGTCCCAGTGCTCCAGCTGCGTGGTGGCCGGCAGGATGTAGTCGGCGTAATCGGCGGTGTCGGTCTGGAAATGCTCGAGCACCACGGTGAACAGGTCTTCACGCGCAAAACCCTGCACCACCTTGCCGGACTCGGGCGCCACCGCCACCGGGTTGCTGTTGTAGACGATGAGCGCCTCGATTTTCGGGCCGAATTGCGGCGAGGCCGGCGCCAGCAAGGCGTTGCCTATGGTGCTCATGTTGACGGTGCGCGGCTGCCGGCCCTTGAGCAGATCGGGCCGCTGCAGCGCCGCCCTGTCCACCGGGAACAGGCCCGAACTGCTGAGCAGCACGCCGCCGGCGCGGTGCCGCCAGGCGCCCGTGAGTGCGGGCAGGCAGGCGACGGCGCGGGCCGCGTTGCCGCCGCCGTGCACGCGCTGCATGCCGTAGTTCAGGCGTATGGCCGCGGGCTGCTTGTTCAACATGCATTCGCCGTAATCGCGCGCCAGCGAGCGAATCTGTTCGGCCGGCACGCCGCAGACGGCGGCGGCGCGCTCGGGGCTCCAGTGCAGCGCGCGTTCGCGCAGCCCGCCGTCGGGGTCTTGCCAGCCCAGGGTGTGGCGCGCGATGTAGTCGTGGTCCAGCCAGTCATGGGTGATCAGCTCGTGCATCAGCGCGAGCGCCAGCGCGGCGTCGGTGCCGGGCAGCAGCGCGATGTGCTCGTGGCATTTCTCGGCGGTTTCGCTTCGACGTGGATCTATGCAGACGAGCCTGGCGCCGTCGCGCTTGGCCTGCTGCGCATAGCGCCAGAAATGCAGGTTGCTGCCGATGGAATTGCTGCCCCAGATGATGATCAGCTTGGATTCGGCGAAAAACTCCACCCGCATGCCGACCTTGGCGCCCAGGGTCTGCACCAGGGCCTCGCCCCCGGCCGAGGAGCAGATGGTGCGGTCCAGGAAAGACGAACCCAGCCGGTTGAAAAATCGCCCGGCCATGCTTTCGCCCTGCACCTGGCCCATGGTGCCGGCATAGCTGTAGGGGACGATGGCTTCGGGCTCGCGCGCCGCGATGGCCTTGAGGCGAGAAGCGATATCGGCCAGCGCCGCCTCCCAGCTCACCGGCTCGAACTGCCCGCTGCCCTTGGGGCCGCTGCGCTTGAGCGGCCGCAGCAGGCGCTCGGGGTGGTAGGTGCGTTCGGTGTAGCGCGAGACCTTGTTGCACAGCACGCCGCCGGTGTGGGGATGGTCGGGGTTGCCCTGCACGCGGGTGGCCACGCCGCCTTCCACCGTGGTCAGCAGCGAGCAGGTGTCCGGGCAGTCGTGCGGGCAGGCGCCCAGCACCTGTACGGCGGCTGGCTTCAGCCCGGCGTCAGGGTGGGCCGTGGCCTTAGGGGAGATGCTGATGGTATTGCTCATGGTTCAACTTTATATTGACAGTCATCGGGGTAACCCGGGGGAGACACATACTTCATGATTACAACAATGAACGGAATGCGGGCATTCCACGTCGCCGCCAGAATCAGCATGGTAGCGGCCCTGGCCGGCTTGCTCGCGCCAGGGGCCAAAGCCGAGGACGGGATCAGCAAGACCGCCGTCACGCTGGGCCAATCCCTGGCGATGACAGGGCCCGGCGCCACACTGGCCCTGCCTTTCGCGCAGGGCGCGCGGCTTTACTTCGACCGCGTCAACGCGGGCGGCGGCGTCAACGGCCGCAAGATTGAACTCAGCACGCTGGACGACGTGGGCAACCCCGACACCACGCTGGCCAATACCAAAAAACTGCTGGACCAGAAAGTGTTCTCGCTGTTCGGCTACTACGGTTCGGCGCAGGTCACCGCCGTCAACCCGCTGCTCAAGGACACGGACATCCTGCTGTTCGCGCCCATGGCCGGCGCCGACGAGCTGCGCGGCTCGCTCTACCCCAATGTCTATTCGGTGCGGCCCGGCTATTCGGAAGAGGCCGCCATGATCACGCGCCATGCCGAGACCCTGGGCATGCGCAAGCTGGCCATCCTGCACGGCAAGGATCCGGAGTCGCTCGCGGCGCTGGATTCGGCCGAGCGCACCATGGGCGGCCTGGGTGCCAACCTCGTGGCCAAGTCGTCCCTTTCAGGCGGCAGCGTCGCCACCAGCGTGGACCAGGTGCTGGCCAAAAAGCCYGAATCGGTGCTGGTGATCAGCGACGCCTCGGGCGCGGCCAGCGCCATACGCGACCTGCGCGCCAAGGGCTTTCGCGGGCCCATCTACGGCTTTTCGAGCACCGGCGAAAGCCTGCTGGCCGAGCAACTGGGCGCGGCCGGCGCCGGTGTGGTGGTGGTGCGTGTCACGCCCAAGTCGGACAATGCCAAGAGCGTGCTGGTGCGGGAGCTGCAGGCCGACGCGCTGGCGGCCAAGCTCGGCAAGTCCAACGTCTACATGCTCGAAGGCTATATCGCCGCCTGGACCTATGCCGAAGCCCTGCGCAAGGCCGGCAAGGACCCGACCCGGGCCAAGCTGCGCAAGGCGCTGGACGGCCTGCAGGACCTGAACCTGGGCGGCTTTCGCGTCCACTTCGACGGCGACCGCGTGGGCTCCAAGCTGGTCGAGCTCAGCCTGATCGACGCGACCGGCCGGGTCAGGGAATAGGCCGCATTTGCGAAAAGCGGCCAAAAGCTGGCAAATTACTGACAAACAAAGCTTGAAGTAAGACCAAAGTAGTGACCAATCTCACGGGCTTTCGTCCTGTTACCAAAAGGGTAACCTTACTGTAAGTTGTGTTGCGAGAATGAAAGGATGAATCTCACTCGCAGAAAATTCTCCACCGTCGCCGGCGCTTCCATGCTGGCCGGCTTCAACATCGCCCATGCCCAGGCCGACAAGATCATCCTGGGCCAGTCGGCCCCTTTCACCGGCCCCGCTGCGCAGCTGGGCATCCAGTTCTACCAGGGCGCGAAGGTGTACTTCGACCAGGTGAACGAACAGGGTGGCATCAACAAGCGCCTGATCGAGATCCGCAACCTCGACGACGGCTATGAGCCCACCCGCTGTGCCGAAAACACCCGCAAGCTGATCGACGACGAGGTGTTTGCACTGTTTGGCTACATCGGCACACCCACCAGCATCGTCGCCCTGCCGATGGCCACCAAAGACAAGGTCCCGTTTATCGCGCCGTTTACCGGCGCCATGGCCTTGCGTGACCCCTTCAACAAATACGCCTTCCACGTGCGCGCTTCGTATAACGACGAAACCGGCCTTATCGTCAAACAGCTGACCGCCCTGGGGCTGAAAAAAATCGCGGTGTTCTACCAGAACGATGCCTACGGCAAGGCCGGGCTGGACGGCGTGGTGCTAGCCCTGGGTGCGCAGAACCTCAAGCCCGTGGCGCAGGCGACGGTCGAGCGCAATACGGTGGACGTGGCCAAGGCCGTCACCACGCTGGTGGCCGCAGGGCCCGACGCGGTGGTGCAGATCGGTGCGTACAAGGCCTGCGCCGCCTTTATCCGCGAAGCCCGCAAGGCAGGCTATGGCGGCACGTTTTACAACGTGTCGTTTGTCGGCACGCAGGCGCTGGCCGACGAGCTGGGCAAGGATGGAGCAGGCGTGGTGGTGTCACAGGTCATGCCTTCGCCCTACAACGGAGCGCGGCCGATTGTGCGCGAGTTTACCGACGCGGTGAAGGCGGCCGGCAAGGATGCGAAGGTCAATTTTTCCAGCATGGAAGGCTACGTGGCCGCCAAGGTTCTGGTGGAGGGCCTCAAGCGCGGCGGTGCCAAGATGAGCCGTGAGTCGCTGATCTCCGGCCTGGAAGCCATCGGCACCCAGTCGCTGGGCGGGTTCTCCGTGTCGTTCTCGCCGACGGATCATGTGGCTTCGAGCTTTGTGGAGCTTTCGATGCTGACCGGCGACGGTCGCGTCAGGACCTGACTCTTTAGATATCCAAACAAAGCGCCTGACTCAGTCAGGCGTTTTGCTTTGGGGGTTTGGAGCCGCTCACAAAGCCCAGCGTCCTGGCTAGGCGCGTCGCCGCAGACAGCACACCAGTGCGGCAAGGCGGCGCAACAACGCCAGGAGGGTTTTGTGAGCGGCTCTCAGGCGATCTGCCTTGTGGCGATCAGACCCTGCATAAAGGCCTGGCAACGCGCCAGTTGTTCCAGGCTCACGAACTCGTCGGGCTGGTGCGCCTGGGTGATGCTGCCGGGGCCGCACACCACGGTGGGAATGCCCGCGCCCTTGAAGATGCCGGCTTCGGTGCCGAAAGCCACCAGCGTGGTCTGCTGCGTGCCGGCCAGGCGCTGCGCCAGCCGGGTCACGTCGTCGCCGGCCGAGCCCAGGAAGGCCGGCACTTCGCAAATCGTTTCAAAGCTGAAGCCCGCGTCGGGTGCGACTTTTTTCATCGCCGGCTGCGCGCGCTCCGCGTAAGCCCGTATTTCGCGCTGCATGGCCAGGGCGTCGGCCGTGGGCAGGTTGCGGAATTCATAGCGGAACTCGGCGTCGCGCGGCACCACGTTGTCGGCGATGCCGCCGTGGAACTGGCCGACGCTGGCGGTGCTGAAGGGCACGTCGAAGCCCTCGTAGCGCGGCTCGTTGGCCTCAAAGCCCTCGGCCATGTCGCGCAGCTTGCCGACCACGCGCGCCGCCATCTCGATGGCGTTGACCGACTGCGGCGTGAGCGAGGAATGCGCCTCCTTGCCGCGCACGCAGCATTTGTAGCGGTAGACGCCCTTGTGCGCGGTGGCCGGCACCATGCTGGTGGGTTCGCCGACGATGCAGGCCAGCGGCGCGATGCCGGCGTCCTTCATGTCGGCGATCAGCCCGCGCACGCCCAGGCAGCCGACTTCCTCGTCATAGCTCAGCGCCAGGTGCACCGCGAAGGGCGCCTGGCTGTTCAGGAAATCGCCGGCGTGGGCCAGGGCCATGCCGATAAAGCCTTTCATGTCGCAACTGCCGCGGCCGTAGAGCCGACCGCCCTCGATGGCGGCCGACAGCGGGTCCAGCGTCCAATCCTGGCCGTCCCAGGGCACGGTGTCGGTATGGCCCGACAGGATGATGCCGGCCGGCTTGCCTTCACCCAGCGTGGCGAAGAGGTTGGCCTTGGTCTTGCCGGCATTGGTGGTGATGCGGCTGGCCACGCCGAGCCGGGCGAGCTCGTCGCGCACGAAGTGGATCAGTTCCAGGTTGCTGTTGTCGCTGACGGTGTTCATGCGCACCAGGGCCTGGATCAGTTCCAGGGCGCGGGGCGAGACGGCAGGCAGGGTGGCGGGAGGGGAGGCGAGGGAGGCGGCGGGTGCAAAAGACATGGCCCCATTTTGGCCGTATTCGGGAATCCCGGTCAGTTATGCTTGAAGCCCGCTTGCCCACGGGGTGTTTCCCTCCCTTCCTGATGCCCTCTTTGCCTTCCTCATCCTCGCCGTCTTCTTCCCCGCTGGCCCTGGTCCGGCTGATGCGGCCGCACCAGTGGCTGAARAACGTCTTCGTGTTCGCCGGCCTGGTGTTCAGCCAGAACTGGCTGGACACGGCGCTGGATGTGCGCGTCTTCCACGCTTTTGCCGCGTTCTGCTGCCTCTCCAGCATGGTCTACATCATCAACGACTGGCATGACCGCGCCAGCGACGCCCTGCACCCGACCAAACGCAAGCGGCCCCTGGCCAGCGGCGCGGTGGCGGTCCCCGTGGCCCTGGTGCTGGCCGGCCTGCTGCTGGTGGCGGGGCTGTTGTTGGCGGCTGGCAACCGGACATTGCTGGTGCTGTTGGCGGCCTATGTGCTGCTCAACCTGGCGTATTCGTGGCGGCTCAAGCAGGTGCCGGTGGTCGATGTGTCCATCATTGCCTCGGGTTTCATGCTGCGCCTGCTGGCCGGCACGGTGGCCGTCGGCATCCCGCCTTCGCGCTGGCTGCTGCTGACCGGTATTTTTGTGGCCCTGTTCCTGGGGTTTGCCAAACGCAAGGCTGAAAGCTTCCATGAAGAGGCCAGCCGGCGCGCCGTGATGGCCCACTACCCGTCCGCCCTGCTGGATACTTTCATGGCCGTGACCATGACCGCCACGCTGACCACCTACAGCCTGTTTGCCACCAGCCCCGAAGCGCAACTGCAGCACGGCGAACGCCTGCTCTACACCGTGCCGGTAGTGATTTTCGGCATGCTGCGCTACACCTACCAGGTGCACCGCGGCCATGGCGAAGACGTGGCGCGCGACATGTTGCGCGACCCCTGGATACTGGCGGCCGGCGCGCTGTGGCTGGCCATTTTCCTGAGCCACCGGCTGTGAGCCCTTCGCCCGCCCCGTCCACGCCAGCCGCGGCGGGCGGCCTGCCCTTCAAGCGCCTGCTGCTGGTGCTGGGCGTGGTGGCCACGGCCTACGCGGCCGCCTTGCTGGTTTGGGGCGACAGCCCCAGGGCCTCGCTGGCGCTGCTCTGGTCCTGGACGGGCGCGCAGGCTGCGGGCCTGTGCCTGCTCAACTACCTGCTGCGCGGCCTGCGCTGGCGGCTCTGGATGGCGCACTACGGCCGCCACTTCGGCTGGCTGCAGGGCTTGCGCCTGTATCTGGCGGGCTACGCCTTCACGCCCACGCCCGGCAATGTCGGCGAGGCGGCGCGCGGCCTGATGCTGGCGCGCCAGCCTTTGCGCGCCGGTCAAAGCCTGGCCATCTTCGGCGCCGAACGGCTGGCCGACCTGCTGTGCCTGCTGCTGCTGTGCCTGCCCGCCGCCGGCTGGGTGTTGCGGCATCCCGCGATGCAAGCCATGTCCACGCTGCTGGGAGGATTGCTGGCAGTCGCCGCGCTGCTCTTGCTGGCCGTGCTGGGGCTGCTCTTCAAGCACCGTGCCCGGCTCTTTGAGCGCCTGCCCTGGCTGCAGGAGGCCTGGCATTGCCTGGCGTTGCGTCCCTGGCTCTGGCTGGGGCTGACCCTGACGGCCTGGGCGGCGCAGGGCGTCGCGGTCTGGCTGATCTGTCGCGGCATAGGGGTTCCGCTCGAGCTGCCGACGGCCACGGGCTTTTACGCCGTCGCCATGGTGGCCGGGGCTTTGTCAGCGCTGCCGGCCGGCCTGGGCGGCACCGAGGCTGTGCTGACCGGCCTGCTGGTGGCTCACGGCGCCACGCCCGCGGCGGCGCTGGGTGTCACCGTGCTGGCGCGGCTGCTGACGCTGTGGCTGGCGGTGGCCATCGGCGTGCTGGCCTTGCTTTATAGTGCGGCCATCCGCAAGGAAATCAGCTTCCGCTAGCCTGCTCCAGCCTTGCCCGCGGCGCGTGTTGCCGCCGGCGCCGTTCCCCTTTTCAAGCCTTCATGTCCCAGAACCCCGATTCCGCCGCCTCCGCCGCTTTTCCCGTCATGCTGAGCCGTTGGCTATTGGCCGCCGGCCTGCTTTCGCTCTTGCTGCGGTTCTGGATTTCCGTGACTTTCCCGGTCACCGGTGACGAAGCCTTCTTCTACTGGTGGGGGGTGTACCCCGACTGGGGTTATTCGGACCATCCGCCCATGGTCGGCTGGCTGATCGCCCTGATGCGCGCCACGCTGGGCGACAGCCTGTGGTCCATACGCCTGCCCATCGTGCTGCTGCCGCTGGCGCTGGGCGCGGCGCTGTGGTGGGCCCTCAAGCCCGTCGACAAGGTGCGCGCCGCCTGGGCTGTGCTGTTTTTCTGGCTCGCGCCGCTGAACTGGCTCAACACCCTGATCACCACCGACACGCCGCTGATCTTCTGGTCGGTGCTGTCGGTCGCCGCGCTGATGCGCGCCGAGCGCCGCGCGCAGCTGGACAGCGCCGCCTGGGGCCTGTATGCGCTGTCCGGCGTGTTCCTGGGCTGCGCTTTTCTTTCCAAGTATTTCTCGGTGGTGCTGGGCTTCAGCTACCTCGTCTACTTTGTGCTGTACCGCCGCGAGCGCCTGGCCGGTTTTGCCCTGCTGGTGCTGTGTGCCTTGCCCGGCCCGGCGATCAACATCGCCTACAACATGTCGCACGGCTGGTCCAACATCATGTTCAATGTGTACAACCGCAATGAAGATGCCGCCTTTGAATGGCGCAAGCCGCTGACCTATATCGGCATGATGGTTTACCTGGTCACGCCGGCCGCGGTATGGATGGCGGTGCGCTACCGCCAGTCGCTGCTGGCGGCGGCGCGCTCGCAGCGCCTGCTGGCCTGCCTGGTGGTGGTGCCCCTGTTGTTCTTCGCGCTGCTGTCGGCCAAAAAAGTGATAGGCCTGCACTGGGTGTTGTCCTTTTACCCCTTCGGCTTCGCCTTTTTGGCCTTTGCCCTGCCGGCCGACAAACTCAAGGCCTGCGCCAAAGGGCTGGCCGTGTTCGCCGGCCTGCATGTGCTGGTGGTGGCCGGGCTTTACATGACCACGCTGGACACCTGGCGCACGACAAAGCTCTATCCGCAGATCATCCGCAGCTACAAGACCGCCGAGATGCTGAAACAGGTCACGGCACCCGGCGTGGTGTTGATGGGAGAGGCTTATACGCCGGCGTCGATATTCGGTTTTGAACGCCGCCAGTACATGCCGGTGTTCGGCGTCGGCAAGTTCCACGCGCGCCAGGACGACATGCTGGTGGATTTTTCGCTTTACCAGGGCAAGACGATTCGTGTCATCCTCGCCGACAAGCCGCGGCTGGAGGAGTTTGAACCTTATTTCGCCTCGGTGCGCGTGCTGAGCTTCGAGCAGAACGGCGTGCCTTTTTACGCCGTCGAAGGCGCGGGCTTCAACTACCCCGCGTACCGCGAAGGCGTGCTGGGCACGGTGTTCAAGCGCTACTACAACATTCCCTTCTGGCTGCCCATGACCGGCTGCCCGTTTTGCCAACGTTACTGCGGGCAGGTGCGATGCTACCGGTAGGGGGCGCCGCCGCTGCAGCCGTGGTGGCCGCCTTTGACTTCGACGGCACGCTGACCCGGCGCGACACCTTCACGGTCTTCCTCGCGCGCGGCCTGGGCTGGCCGCGCTTTATGTGGGCCCTGCTGCGCTGCTCACCGTGGCTGGCCGGTTATGCGCTGCGCCTGGTGCCCAACAACGTCGCCAAAGCCAGGCTCATGCAGGCCACGCTGGCCGGCCGCAGCGTCGCCGAAATGCAGGGCTGGACCGCGCAGTGGCTGGCCAAGGATTTCCCCGGCCAGCTGCGCGAGGACGCGATGGCGCACCTGGCCCGGCACCGCGAAGCCGGGCACTGCTGCGTGATGGTGAGCGCCTCGCCGGATATCTACCTGGCGCAGGTGGCGCAGCAGTTGGGCTTTGACGTGCTGCTTTGCACCGAAATGGAAGTCACCGGTGRGGGCGAGGCACGTCGCCTTACGGGGCGGATGYGGACGCCGAATTGCCATGGGGAGCAGAAGGTTGCCAGGCTGCGCGCCTGGGCGGCTGGGTATTTTGGTTCGGCTGGGCTGGAGGGGGTGACGCTGTATGCCTATGGGGATACTTCTGGGGATAAACCTATGTTGCGGTTGGCTCGGTATGCCTGGTACCGGGGGGAGCCTTGGTCGGAGTGAGTGGCTTCTGCTCCCTCTGCTGAGGGTTGCTGGCCGGGGTCGCCCGGCATGCGACTCACTTTTTTTGCTTCGCCAAAAAAAGTAAGCAAAAAAAGGCGACCCGCAGTCTGGGTCCCTACGCTTCGCTGCGGGCAACCTGCGGTGCTCGACTMCGGCGGGGTCTCGCGCAAACTCGCTTCGCTCAGACAAGCGCGATCCCTGATCCGCCTACGTCTGCGCTCCTCGGCCCAGCCAGGACGGGGCAATCGGGAACGGAAGCGGGAACAGAAGACAGAAATACAAAGAACAAACCAAGACAAACAAGGACTCGCCACGGCG